>NZ_JBOBDM010000014.1:0-97083 GCF_050586605.1 Pseudomonas sp. ES1
CCTCCCCCCGTGGGGGATTGTTCTTCCCCCGCGATGGCCTGCGAACAGCCCGAAGATGAGCCACGATCCTCGCCGCCAGAGCCTGTCAGTCACCTGAGGCGTGCATTACAGATTTGTCAGGCAGGCGCCTCGGCGTTGTCCAGGTCACGCATCAGCAGGCCGAACTCCAGCGACACCTGCTCGGGGATCGGCAGGTACACCACGTGGCCATCGCCGGGTGCCACTTCGATCGCCTGCTGCTGGCGGTCGTGCAGGCGGTGCAGGTCGAAGTGGTAGTTGCCGCGCGGGGTCATCAGCTCCAGGTGGTCGCCCACGGCGAAGCGGTTCTTCACTTTCACTTCGGCCAGGCCGTCAACCCGCACGCCAGTCAGCTCGCCAACGAATTGCTGGCGCTCGGACACCGAATTGCCGCGCTGGTAGTTCTGGTACTCGTCGTGCACGTGGCGGCGCAGGAACCCCTCGGTGTAGCCGCGCTGGGCGAGGGATTCGAGGTTGCCCATCAGGCCCCGGTCGAATGGCCTTCCGGCCACCGCGTCGTCGATGGCCTGGCGGTACGACTGCACCGCCCGGGCACAGTAGAAGTGCGACTTGGTGCGGCCCTCGATCTTCAGCGAGTGCACACCCATCTGCGTCAGCCGCTCGACATGCTGGATGGCGCGCAGGTCCTTGGCGTTCATGATGTAGGTGCCGTGCTCGTCCTCGAAGGCCGGCATCTCTTCGCCCGGGCGGTTGCTCTCCTGCAGCAGGAACACCTGGTCGGTGGGCGCACCCAGCCCCAGGGTCGGTTCGAATTCACGCACGATATCGCCGGTGGCGTTCTCGGTGGCCGGGGTGGCCTGGTACTTCCAGCGGCAGGCGTTGGTGCACGAGCCCTGGTTGGCGTCGCGCTTGTTCAGGTAGCCCGACAGCAGACAGCGCCCGGAGTAGGCCATGCACAACGCGCCGTGGACGAACACTTCCAGTTCCATCTGCGGCACCTGCTGGCGGATCTCTTCGATCTCTTCCAGCGACAGCTCGCGCGACAGGATCACCCGCGTCAGCCCCATCTGCTGCCAGAACTGCACGCTGGCCCAGTTCACCGTGTTGGCCTGCACCGAGAGGTGGATGGCCATCTGCGGGAAGTGCTGGCGCACCAGCATGATCAGCCCCGGGTCGGACATGATCAGCGCGTCCGGGCCCATTGCGATCACCGGCGCCAGGTCCCTGAGGAAGGTCTTGAGCTTGGCATTGTGCGGGGCGATGTTGACCACCACGTAGAAACGCTTGCCCTGGGCCTGGGCCTCCTGGATGCCGCGTGCCAGGTTGGCGTGGTCGAATTCGTTGTTGCGCACCCGCAGGCTGTAGCGCGGCTGGCCGGCGTACACCGCGTCGGCGCCATAGGCGAAGGCATAGCGCATGGTCTTCAGGGTGCCGGCGGGGGCGAGCAGTTCGGGCTTGGCGGGTGAGGTCATGGGTGCGCACCGGGGGCAAAAGGCGCGGATGCTACGGCGGCGGCGTTGCCGCGGTATTGATCTGGGTCAACGGCACTTTTGCCGTTACGACGCGCACTAAAGTGTTGAACCCCTGAGGAATGCCCATGAACGAGACCGTGTTGCAGAACAAGGCCCTGACTGCGCTGCTGGCGCTGGTGACCATTGCTTTCATCTGGATTCTCTTGCCGTACTTCGGCGCGATCTTCTGGGCCGTGGTGCTGGGCATCCTCTTCGCGCCCTTGCAGCGTCGTCTGCTGCTGCGCCTGGGCGGGCGGCGCAACCTGGCGACGTCACTGGCCCTGGTGGTCTGCCTGCTGATCGCGGTGCTGCCGGTGATCATCATCAGCATGCTGCTGGTGCAGGAGGGCGCGGCGCTGTACCAGCGCGTGGAGAGCGGCCAACTGGACATTGCCGGCTATATCGAACGCGGCAAGGATATGCTCCCGAACTATGCCCAGCATGCCCTGGACCGCATGGGCATGGGCAACCTCGACGGCCTGCGCGACAAGATCACCAAGTGGGCCACCCAGGGTAGCCAGTTCCTTGCAGGCCAGGCGTTCAGCTTCGGGCAGGGCACCTTCGAGTTCCTGGTGAGCTTCGGCATCATGCTCTACCTGTTGTACTTCTTCCTGCGCGAGGGCGCAGAGGTGGCGCGCAAGGTTCGCCAGGCCGTGCCGCTGCCCGAGCAGCAGAAACGCCGCTTGCAGCTGAAGTTCAAGCGCGTGGTTCGGGCCACGGTCAAGGGCAACCTGCTGGTGGCGATTACCCAGGGCGCGTTGGGTGGGTTGATCTTCTGGGTGCTGGATATCCCCAGTGCGCTGATCTGGGCGGTGCTGATGGCGTTCCTGTCGCTGCTGCCAGCGGTGGGCGCGGGGATCGTCTGGGCGCCGGTGGCGGCCTATTTCATCCTGACCGGGGCGACCTGGCAGGGCATCGTGCTGACTGCCTTCGGGGTACTGGTGATCGGGCTGGTGGACAACCTGTTGCGGCCGATCCTGGTGGGCAAGGACACGCGCATGCCGGACTACCTGGTGCTGGTGTCCACCTTGGGCGGGCTGGCGGTATTCGGGCTCAACGGCTTTGTGATCGGGCCGTTGATCGCGGCGTTGTTCGTGTCCAGCTGGGCGATCTTTGCCTCGACCAAGCCGCAGGTGCAGTTGCCGTCGTGACGGCTAGGCGTAGGAGGAGATGGTTCATGGTCGTTTAGCGCGACCGGGAAGGAGCTGCATTGGCTGGTCCACCAGCAGGTGAAGGGCTAGACGCCAGGTCAGCAAAGTCATGAGCACAAGTGTACTAATCGTCAATGACCAGAATATGAATTGGGTATCAGGCGCATAAATCCAGAAGAGCCCAGCTACCACTGAAAGGCCGAGCCCATTCATGCACAGAATCGTCATGAGAGTCGGGATCCAGAAATCACCGAGGCTTCTGAGAACCATACGTGCGACGATGTAGATAAACTCAAAGACCAAGAAGGGCGCTGCGAGTCTAAGATGGTCGCTGATCAAGCTGGCGGTAGCCAAATCCGCTGAATACAAATTGGCGACAGAAGAAGAAAAATACAGGCATATCAACAGACAGGGGGCAAGTAGCAAGCCTCCCAAGGCAAGCCCTTCAAACAATCGTCTCTTGACAACGTTCATTTCTCCTGTAATGGCTGCTGGAGCCAGGGAAATGGCAGTGGCATTACCAATACCTATAGAAATCATGTAAATGAGACTAAGAAAATGGATAGTGGCTTGATAGGCCGCCAATGAGGTGTCGCCTTGCGCTTTGGCAATCAGCGAGAATGCGAAGTACAGGAAACTCTCACCACCGAAACAGATTGCCAATGGAACGCCTCGGTAGATGAATAGGCAGTAGTCCTTACTGCCCGGTATGCGGGCGATGGATTTGTTCTCAGACGGCGCAAAATTTTTTCTCAATAGGAGGAGTGTAACGACGATGAATGCCCAGCGCAACAAGCTAAACGCGGTAACAAATTGCTCTATCGTGATATCGAACGCGCCAACGGTGTAGGCGCTTGCCGCGGTCAGTAATGCAATGTTGAAACACCATACAAACATGAACTCATACTTCGGCTGTTCCAAGGCGTTCAGGTAATTGAATATGACGATTTGAAGATAGATGGCGGGGAGTGATAAAGAGAACAGAAACAGAATCTTGCCATCCGGTTGATTCAATTCTTCGCTGGAGTCGGCCATCACGTGCAGGTAGATATATATGGCGAGCACGATTAAAGACCCTAAGCCCAGTGCCAATCTGAGACCCGACTGAAGAAGTATCCGCAGGCTTTCCACGTTGTGATTGCGGGAAGCGGCGACATCGATCATCAGCGTGGAAAAAAAACCGATGCCGGTTACAGTTGCCAAGGAAACGAACGCCCATGCGAATGACGCATGTCCTTGTGAGTTTGGAAGGGCGTGACCTACGAACGACAGGAACAGGAATGATGAAACCATCTCTCCGACTCTTGAAATGATCAGAGTTGCTGCGAGTCTGGCGATTATCATATGAATAGCATCTCCGAGAGGATCTGATTGTATACATCATCTTCCCAGTCATGACGCGCAGTAAGTCCCAGGGAGTCAAGGAAGGTCGAGAAGATTCGACCAAACAGAAAGTGAAGCGAGAGATTGCGGGCATCGAATGCCGCTGAGGCGGAAAGGTTGATCGGATGCCCTCGATTGACAATATTGATTCTCTTGCCTTCCCAGTCCAGTGAGTCGCTGTTGCCTGATTCAAAGGCTAGCTTGAGGGCTGTTGAGAATTCATCGTCGTATGACGTTACGACCAAGAGATAGGATCTATGTTTCATTGATGTTAAAACATTTTCATTTACACCTTGTTGTCCTGACATTGAAAAGCAGTAATCATAGCGGTCCGCGATAAGCTCTAATTGCCTGGGCGTCAGTGTTTCAAATCCTTCGGTCGAAGCCATGAATAAGCGTGCGTTGTCTGTATCCATGACTGAAATTCTTTGCGCCCCCATTGCTTTCAACGCTAAACAAAACGAGCGCCCGATACGGCCATAACCGACAATAAGGGTAGGCTTGTGGGGCGACCAGTCAGTTATAAATTTTCCTAGATGGCCAAGGATGATGTTGGCGACCATTACATTTTCAGCCATCTTGTAGGAGTCGAAAGCAACGGATTTGAAGCGATTGGACTCCATGTGGAAGCGAGTTTTCTTGTACTTGAAGTGACCATTTGCCGTGTCTTCAAGCACTAGTATCAGGCGATCTCCTAAAAAGACGGACAATTCATCAATGAAAGGTGCGAAGTAGCCACCTATGTCGAAGATGATCACTGGGCTTTTACTGGAGAGCAAGAGAGTCATGATTTCACTTATCGAATCACGGAAGTCGCACCTGGCGCGCGCTTTGAGGAGGCGGGTAGGGTTTTTTATGTGCCGCAGGAGGTTGGTGTTGAGTGATGACTTCTTGGGGATGAGGTAGAGGTCATCAAAGGCTGACATCCAACTATTATAGATGCTGATGTTGACCGTGGTTGAAATGTGTGCAAGTGAAAGAATAGTACAATTTGCTACGGCGGGGTGTTGATGGGCGTCATACGCATTGATTATCTGTTGGTAGAGTGACTCTGCAATTCTGTGCGCCGACAGATAATTGAGGCGTGATGCGAGAGGTAAATGTCTGGCGAGCGAGTCAATGTTGTTCATTACCGATGACTTCCATTTAGGCTGGCTACCGGAGGGGGTTGATTAACAGCGTGAACAGTAAGTCGTAGGCAGCTGCGAGAGCCGGAAGTGATAAATCCAGCGTCTCACGATGTATTTTCAGCGGGCAGGGGGAGTACAGGGAAACAAAGCGCTGGAGGGCTTCGGAATAGTCAAGCGCGTTGATGGGATGTCTGCTCGCTTCGTCGTTAGCATGGCAAATCCAGTTGGACTCGCCTGGAAGTTGAAGCGCGATTTTCAGGTCGCTCTCGAGGATCTCTGTGGCTGCTTGGCGAGTTTCGTGACATAAGAAAGTTAATCGCCCTGTCAGGTAGACGATGCCAGATAGCGCTAAGGTAGTCGGAGTCTGCCAGTTTCCATTTACTATTGTATGGCTCATGTCCGCCATTGTAAGGATCAACTCAGCATCGGAGCCAATGCTCTTCTGCTTGAATGTAAGCTCTCCCTCCGGATCCACGGCTATTTTGCGGATAGCAGGCAGCAGCAGGAGCTCGTTGAAATATTGAGTGTTGGTCATATTCATAGAGGAACTACCGTGGTGGTCGGAGTGTCGAGATAGATTTTTTTGTTAATCAGCGTGTTAGGGGTGAACTCACCCTGCGCGATGAATATGGCGGGGATTCCATAGCGTCTGGCATACGCTGCTCGCATGAAAAACTGATCGCGATCGGGGCCATGGAAAATGAAGGCTTCTGGGAAGTCTTTGGGGTCGAAAGGAAAGTCGGAATTCGGATGAATGAGACAGATGTGGCTATTCCCCCATCCTGCCTGTCCTTCTTGGAGGATGCCTATGGATGTTCCGGGAACTTCACATATGGCTTGGTAGGAGAAATCAGTGGTCGGGTTACTTTCAAAGTCTAGGCACTCCTTGAGGATGCAGAGTTGCTCATCAATGTCCACTATATAAATAGACGTGCCTTTGTGACTTGCGTGCGATGCATGAGGGTTTTCGAGCTTCGTGATGAGTACTTGCTTTGCGTTGGCGTTGATTAAATGAGCTCGATATAGCAGTTCAGGTCCTAGCCATCTATGTTTGTTAGTCAGGCCACCGGAAAACACGTAATTACTGGTGGTGCGTGCTATGGTAACTGTTTTAAAAAGCTCAATTGCGTTGGTTGTAAGGTACGATTCCTTGGCATCCTTAAACTGATCTTGGCACAGAATCTCCTCGACCGTGGTCGTGCTGTTTGGTGAGAGGTCCGCGAGACCATATATGCCGCTGCGACGATTGTATAGGCTCGAGAGCAAGTGCGGCTTCAAACCATATTTCAATAAGCGCAGGATCAGCCCGGGAGGTTGGGTGCCGGAGCGATTATGCATGATAGGCCCATCGCAGGCTGAAAATTGCATGCTGTTGTAAACAATTTTCCCAGCATCGACTTTTGAAAAGCTCACTCCGGACCCGATTTGGCAGATGACACCGTTGAACAAGTGGATGTCGTGTGTTTCTGCCAAATTCTGAAGGCAAGCCTTTATGGCAAGCCCATGATAACCATGCGCGTAGAGGCCATACCGCCTGATGATGTCATGGGCAAATGGAACGGTAGCTTCCTTGTGCAGTGACAACGTACTCACCGCCTGATCCCTGACCATGAGCTGTTGTGCATCAGGGTACAAGGCACAAGATTCTCTCAGTACGGCCAGGCACAACGTGTTATGTCGCGAGCTGAGGTAGTCGTTGAAGGCGAGTATCATTTGATTTTTGCGGGTGAAGGGTTCAACAGATGTTCCGAAACCCGAAAATTTGACCCGGTGTCCAACGATCTTGGGTGCTGGCCAATTGAGTTCGGCCAAGACGGAGCTGCATTTTTCCATAATGACAGCTGCTGCCTGTTGAAGGTTGTCGCATACTGTTACTGAATAGGTCTCGTTTCGACAGTTGGGTAATTCGTGATATCTGATTTTTATGGTTTGGGTCGCAAGGCCTATGAAGTTAATGTTGATGTCGATGCGTTGCTCGCCATGAAATATTGAAGTCTTTATTGAGGAGCTTCCAGCATTCACAGCCATGATGCATCCATGCTTGGCGGGCACTGTGTTCATGCTTAGTCCCACTCCTTTAGTAGGCAGGTCAGTGAAGGTGTATCCTCGGTAGTGAAAAATTTCTTCCTGAAGTAGTATTCGCAAGTAGAGATTTTATGCTCGGTCTGATGGCGGCTATTGAATTCAAGGTTTAGAGCGGTTAGTGATGCTTCGGTTGAAGGATAAATCTGGCTTTTGTTGAGTATTGCCTCCATGGCGGTAAAGACCTTGTCCATGTAGTTCAATGCGTCCTCTATGTATTTTCGGCATGCGGGCTCGGTTGAGGCGCCTTGTCGGGAGAGCTCAAAAAACTCCTGTTTCAAGTCGTCGTGGCCCTCGACTCGAAACATGTTCGAATATACCCATTTTGGATGTTTGTTGGTAATGCCCGTCAGATAGCTGAAGCTCATTGTGGTTTTAAGCATCATGTCGCGTGTGATTTCGCAGCCCATCCAGAGATTTCCTGATTGCCAGCAACCTTGTACGTCTTGGAACGCATAGAACACAGGGAGCTTCTCTCGATGGGCGACGTAGATATATTTCTCTCGAGGAATAGATTTTTTCAAGACGTCAAATCTTGAAGTGTTTACCAACGCAGTGCCGGTTAAGGAGCGGTGGATGACATTATTCTCACGCTCCACTAATACGGGGGTGTAGAGGAATCGCTGATCCAAGGAGATAGCATCGAAAGCAGTTTCGATTTTTTCTATGATCAATTCGACTTCGGCGAACGTGATGTAATCGGTGTCTATGTGCAGCCCGCTATGATCGTAGAAGTCTGTTGTGTTATGGACTTCATCGTTGCGTGTCAGATAGTGATAGTTTATATCGGTTACAAGAGCGTGTTGTGTTTCGCGGAAATCATATGCTGTTGGTCGCTTGTCGCATAGTACGATGCAGTCGATGTCGGAATGTGTAGTGCCGATACCTTCGATAAGCGTGCCTGAGACGAGAAGGGTGCTCCCGTCCTCAATGTGGGCGCGGTCACGGAGATACTGCTTTGGAATGGTAATAGTTCCATTCAAGATTGAGATGCTTTCTTTGTCTATGTTCGAGTTGTGGGTTTTAATTAGTATCTCTTTCATGTTTTTGCCTTTCTGGTGTTTTTTTGTCTGTCTTTGGTTTTTCGCAAGTTTCGTCATTAAGTGTTGTCAGCTGTTTTTTCGAGAAGTGCATGAGACTATGAGAGTGTTCGCACAAGGCGGTGCGAGGTTGAGCGTGTATGAGAAACTTATCCCGTATTGTGGTTTGGGGTGCAGATTTTTAGCCAATCAGATCTATTTTTTGGAAGCAAGGGATTTGTCGAGAAAATTTCTATCTTTTATAAATTTTTATTGTTTTCAGGTGGTTATGCTCCTTGAGCGTGGGTGATGGATTTGTTGGTTGGTGGCGAGGGTTTCAGTTATGAATGTAGATGGAGTCGTTGCATGCTGGGTATGTGTAGGATGCATATCGAATACCCGTAAGACTTTTCGTTCAGATAAACCTCTGTATTAAACGCGGTATGTGTGGCGGGCTTGTGAATTAGATTGGATTTGGGGTGGCTTGTGCTTTCTCATGTATTTAGGTGTCAATGATTGCTCAATTTGATTTCCACTGGTGTAAAGAATGCAGTTAGTTATTTTTTTGGCTGTTAATGTTGCTTTTGAAGTGCCGTCTCGACACCCTGATTGTCCATAGCGCTTTCGTCTTGTCAGGTAAGGATTCTGCGATATCCACGCGATACGAACTTTTCAGCGTAGGCAGAATGGAAATTGACCGAGGATCTGTTCATAGCCCTTCGGTATTCGGCTGCTTTAAAAGTTGATGACGGCTTCGTGCTCAACGACATTTTTGGAGGCTGCGTTGCGGTACGACCTGGCGGGACATACCCGAGCAGCAGAAGCGCCGCCTGCAACTGAAGTTCAAGCGCGTGGTACGGGCCACGGTCAAGGGCAACCTGCTGGTGGCGATTACCCAGGGCGCGTTGGGCGGGTTGATCTTCTGGGTGCTGGATATCCCCAGTGCGCTGATCTGGGCGGTGCTGATGGCGTTCCTGTCGCTGCTGCCGGCGGTGGGCGCGGGGATCGTCTGGGCGCCGGTGGCGGCCTATTTCATCCTGACCGGGGCGACCTGGCAGGGCATCGTGCTGACCGCCTTCGGGGTATTGGTGATCGGGCTGGTGGACAACCTGTTGCGGCCGATCCTGGTGGGCAAGGACACGCGCATGCCGGACTATCTGGTGCTGGTGTCCACCTTGGGCGGGCTGGCGGTATTCGGGCTCAACGGCTTTGTGATCGGGCCGTTGATCGCGGCGTTGTTCGTGTCTAGCTGGGCGATCTTTGCCTCGACCAAGCCGCAGGTGCAGTTGCCGTCCTGAAAGGGCCATTCGCGGGTAAACCCGCTCCCACAGGGAACTGCACGAAACCTGTGGGAGCGGGTTTACCCGCGAATGGGCTGCATCGCAGCCCCAAACTGTTTATCGGAAGCTGTACGACACCCCCGCATATACACCGAAGCCTTCCCCCGGCGTCGAGCGGGCGACATCCTTGCCGCCATCGTCATACCCCGGCGTCACCGTCGCCGCATAGCGCTTGTCGGTCAGGTTGCGCAGGTCCAGCCAGGTCTGCCAGTCCCGTTTCGGCGAATCCCAGCCCAGCCGTGCGCCGAGCAGGGCGTAGGCGTCGGCGGGGTAGCTGTTGGCATAGTCCACCTGCACCTTGGAGGCCATCTGCGTATTTACCCCGGCATAGAAACCGCTCGGCCAGTCGTAGCGCAGTTCGGCCTGGTAATAGTGCATGGGGATGCCGGGCAGGCGGTTGTCGCCGAACTTGTCGTCGTCGCGGTAGTGGAAGTCGCTGAAGGTGTAGGCCTGGCGCAGGCTCAGCTTGCCAGTGCCGGGCTGCTCCCAGAGCGTGCTGTCCAGGCCGGCTTCGACGCCCTGGTGCACGGTGGGGCTGGCGTTGAACTCCTTGGGCAGCGCCCCTTGCACGATCTCCACGGCCAGCAGTTCATGGCGAACCTGCGCGTAGTACCAGGCCAGGTCCCATCGGCCCAGCGCCGAATCGCCGCGTGCGCCCAGTTCCAGGGTGGTGGCGGTCTGGTTCTGCATCTCGATCGGCTGGGTCGCCGAGGTCGAGCTCCAGACCAGCGACCACGGGTGCGGCGGCTCCACCGAACGGCTGAGGTTGCCGTACACCTGCAGGTCCGGGCGGATGTCGTAGCGCAGGCCCACGCGCGGCGCGTAGTCCCAGTCGTGCTGGCTGACCTTGCCGCCCGTGGCGGGGTAGGTCAGTGAGCTATAGGTGACGTCACTCTCACGGCGGGTATAGATCGCCGCAAGCCCGGTGGTCAGCCACAGGTCGGGGATCAGCTCGAGGTCGTTGCCCACATGCAGCACGGTGTCCGAGCCCTGGTAGCTGAAGTCGCGGCTGCGGGCGCCGAAGTTGTCGCCGCCGCTGCGGGCGAACTGCGAGGCACCGCTGTTGGGCAGGTGCTTGGTGGTGCGCCAGCCGACCGTGGTCTTGCTCTCGTGGCCGAACAGGGTGTCGCGACGCATGTAGTTCAGGGTGCCGCTGACATCGGTGTAGGCAACCTTCAGGCGCATCGGGCCTTCGCGCAGGTCCATGGGGAAGTCGTGATAGACCAGCCCGGCCTCCAGGCGCGAATCGTCGTCGAGGAAGAACGTGGTCTTGTTGCCCACCCAGGTGCTGCCCGGCTGCGGGCGGCTGTCGTCGCGGGCCAGGTAGGCGGCGTTGGCCGCACGCGGGTGGTGCTTGATCTGGTCCTTGGTCAGGCGCCCGGCAAGCTCGTTCTCGGTTTCGCGGTAGCGCAGGTAGAAGCGCGTTTCCAGGTTCGGGTTGAAGCGGTAGCCAAGGTTGGCGGCGATGCCCTTGGCGCTGCCACTGCTGTGCGCCTGGTAACCGTCGTATTCCGAGTCGGTCAGGGCCACGTAGTAGTCGAGGTTGCCCAGCACCTGGCCGCTGCTGACATGCCGGTGCTGGTAGCCACGGCTGCCGACCTCGTAGCGCACCTGCAAGGGCGCGGCATCGTAGCCGGTATGGGTGACGTAGTTGATCGCGCCGCCCAGGGCCAGCGAGCCCTGGTCGAAGCCGTTGGCGCCGCGCAGCACTTCGGCGCGGCTCAGCCACAGCGGCTCGAACAGTTCATAGGGGGTGCCACCTGGGCCGGTCAGCGGCAGGCCGTCGAACATGGTGTATACGCCGGAGCCGTGGGCGCCGGGCGCACGGTTGATGCCCGAGCCGCGGATCGACAGCTTGATGCCGTCGTTGCCGGCCGACTGGGCGAACACCCCGGGCTGGTAGGCGAGCACGTCCTGGTTGCTGGCCACCCGACCCTGGCCCACCTTGTCCATGTCCACCAGGTTGCTGGCGCCGGGGATTTCGTGCAGACGCTCGGCGGCGGCTTCCAGTTCGGATTGCTGCTGGCCCTGGATCAGCACCTGGTCGAGTTCGACGCGGTTGGCGGCCTGGGTGGTGCCGGCGACGAACAGCGCCAGCAGGGAGTAGGGCAGGGTGGGGCGCATGGGGACGGGGTTCCAGATCGAGTGCGGGAGTCTGACGCTGCAAAAGGCAGACGAAGCACAGTGGTCGATCTGTAGGGGGCATGGGGCTGCGTTGCAGCCCTTTCGCCGGCAAGCCGGCTCCCACAGGGGCGATGCTGTTCTGTGGGAGCCGGCTTGCCGGCGAAAGGGCCAAAAAAAACACCCCGCCGAGGCGGGGTGTCTGGTGACGCTAGCAGCCGATCAACCGATCAGTTGCAGGCCAGCCTGTTGCACCATTTCCAGCAGTGGCTGCGGGTACACACCCAGCACAAAGGCGAGAATGGCGATGGCCAGCAGCATCACGCCGCCGGTGCGCTGTTCCCACTTCAGCGGGGCGTCGTGGCGACGCAGGTTCGGCTCGACCAGGTACAGGGTAACCATGACGCGCAGGTAGTAGTACACGCCGATGGCACTGCCCAGCACCAGGGCGCCGACCAGCCACCACAGCTGCGACTCGACACCGGTGGCAATGATGTAGAACTTGCCGATGAAGCCCGCAGTCAGCGGGATACCGGCCAGCGACAGCATCATCACGGTCAGTACCGCGGTCAGGTACGGACGGCGCCAGAACAGGCCGCGGTACTCGTACAGGGCGTCGGCGTCACGGCCGGCGTAAGGCGAGGACATCAGGGTGATCACGCCGAAGGCGCCGAGGCTGGTGATCACGTAGGTGACCAGGTACACACCCATGGCTTCCATGGCCAGGCCCTTGCTGGCGACCAGGGCGATGACCAGGTAGCCGAAGTGGGCGATGGACGAGTAACCGAGCAGGCGCTTGAGGTTGCTCTGGGTCAGCGCCAGCAGGTTGCCGATCAGGATCGAGGCCACGGCGATGACCGCCAGTACGGTGCTCAGCACGCCGCTGCTGGCGGCAGGGGAGAGCATGAACAGGCGCACGACCACGGCGAGCACCGCGACCTTGCTGGCGGTGGCCAGGAACGCGGCCACCGGCGCCGGGGCGCCTTCGTACACATCCGGGGTCCACAGGTGGAACGGCACCAGCGACAGCTTGAACGCCAGGCCGACCAGCATCATGCCCAGGCCCAGCTGGGCCAGCAGGCTTGGCATGCTGGTGGCGGCCAGGGCTTTGCCCAGCTGGTCGAAGGTCAGGCTGCCGGCGTCGGCGTACAGCAGGGCCATGCCGAACAGCAGGAAGGCGGAACCGGCGGCCGACAGCACCATGTACTTGATGCCGGCTTCCAGCGAGCGCTTGTTGAAGAACGCATACGCCACCAGGCCGTAGACCGGCACCGACAGCAGCTCCAGGCCGATGAACAGGCCGGCCAGGTGGTTGGCGCTGACCAGCACCAGGCCGCCCAGTGCCGACATCAGCAGCAGCAGGTAAAGCTCTTCACGGTTGCCCGGGAAGCCCTTGGAGCCTTCGCCCAGATAAGCGTGGGCGAGGGTCACGCAGGCCAGCGTCGCCACCAGCACGATGGCCATGTACAGGCAGGCGAACTTGTCGATGGTGACCAGCGAGGTGACCGCCAGCGGTGCAACCTTCAGTGCCGGCAGGATCGACAGCAGGGCCAGGTTCAGGCCCACGGTGGACAGCAGGAAAGTCTGCGAGTGGTTGCGCTTCCAGGCGATCGCCAGCATCACCACCACCGTGGTGATGGTGGTGATCAGCATCGGCGCCAATGCGATGAAGTGTTGAGTGGTGAATTCCATAGCGCTCTTACCGGGCCGAAGCGAGTTGAGTGAAAGCGGAACCGAGCCACTGCTGCACACCGCTCATGGTGGCGGCAGAGGTGTCGAGGAACGGCTGCGGATACACGCCCAGCAGGATCAGCAGGCCAGCCAGGCCCAGCACCATGATCATCTCGCGGGTGTCCATGCCTGCCAGTACGGTGTCGGCCTTGGCCGGGCCGAAGTAGGCGCGGTGGATCATGATCAGCGAGTAGACCGAACCGAACACCAGACCGGTGGTGGCGATCACGGTGATCCACGGTACGTGGGCGAAGCTGCCGATCAGGATCAGGAACTCACCGACGAAGTTACCGGTGCCTGGCAGGCCCAGCGACGCGGCGGCGAAGAACAGGCTGATGGCCGGCAGGTAGGCGATGCGGTGCCACAGGCCACCCATCTGGCGCATGTCACGGGTGTGCAGGCGCTCGTACAGCTGGCCGGACAGGATGAACAGCGCGGCGGCCGACAGGCCGTGGGCCAGCATCTGGATCACCGCGCCTTGCAGGGCCTGCTGGCTGCCGGAGTAGATGCCGATCAGCACGAAGCCCATGTGCGAGACGCTGGAGAAGGCGATCAGGCGCTTGATGTCGGTTTGCGCGAAGGCCAGGAAGGCACCGTAGAAGATACCGATCAGGCCCAGGGTCATGGCGATCGGCGCGAACTCGGCCGAGGCGTTCGGGAACAGCGGCAGGGCGAAGCGCAGCAGGCCGTAGGCCGCGGTCTTCAGCAGGATGCCCGCCAGGTCCACGGAACCTGCGGTCGGTGCCTGGGCGTGAGCGTCAGGCAGCCAGGAGTGGAACGGCACCACCGGCAGTTTCACCGCGAAGGCGATGAAGAAGCCCAGCATCAGCACGTATTCCACGCCAGCCGGCAGTTCGGCCTTGAGCAGGTCGCTGTAGTTGAAGGTCAGCACACCGGTGGTGTTGTAGTTGACCAGCACCAGGCCAAGGATCGCCACCAGCATGATCAGGCCGCTGGCCTGGGTGAAGATGAAGAACTTGGTCGCTGCGTAGATCCGGGTCTTCTTGCCGTCCGACGAACTGTGACCCCAGAGCGCGATGAGGAAGTACATCGGCACCAGCATCATTTCCCAGAAGAAGAAGAACAGGAACAGGTCCAGGGCCAGGAACACACCGACCACGCCGCCGAGGATCCACATCAGGTTGAGGTGGAAGAAGCCGACGTGGCGCTGGATCTCTTTCCACGAGCACAGTACCGACAGCACGCCGAGCAGGCCGGTCAGCAGGATCATCAGCAGCGACAGGCCGTCCAGGGCCAGGTGCACGCTGATGCCGAAACGCTTGATCCACTCGAACTTGTATTCGAGGGCCCAGTGCGGTTCGGCGCCCGGCGCCGGGGCCAGGGTGTAGTCGCCGTTAGCCCACAGCCACAGGCCGATGCCGAGCAGCAGGGACATGGTCAGCAGCGCGATCCAGCGGGGCAGGGTGGCGCCGAAGCGCTCACCCAGCCAGCACAGGAGGCCGCCGATGAAGGGGATCAGGATCAGCCAAGGCAAAATCATGACGGGTTGGTTTCCTTTGGCAAAGTCGCAAGGTTCTTCATAGTCATACCGCAGCCACTACCACAGCGCCCAGCACCAGCACGGCGCCGACGGCGATCGAGGCGGTGTACCAACGCAGCTGGCCGGTCTCGGTCTTGCTCATGGCGACGTTGCCGCCGCGAGCCATCCGTGGGATCAGGCCGATGCTGCGGTCCACCGGGTCCTTGCGCAGGATGTGGCAGATCAGCAGGTAAGGTTTGACGAACAGCTTGTCGTAGATCCAGTCGAAGCCCCAGGCGGCGAACCACCAGGCCGACAGGACGCGACCGATACCACTGTTGGCGATGCTGCTGACAAAGCGACGCTTGCCCAGGAACAGCAGGGCCGACAGCAGGATACCGGCGATGGCGATGGCGCCCGAGGCGATCTCCAGCGAGTGCTTGGCTTCGCCACCGGCGTGGCCGGCGCTCTCAGGCAGCACGCCTGCCAGTGGCGGGTGGATCCAGGCGCCGATGAAGGTCGACAGCACGATCAGCACACCCAGCGGCAGCCAGTGGCTGATGCCGTGGCCGGCGTGGGCTTCGGTCTTGGCTTCGCCGTGGAAGGCGATGAAGATCAGGCGGAAGGTGTACAGCGAGGTCATGAACGCGCCGACCAGGCCGGCGTACAGCAGGCCGGTGTTGCCGCTGGCGAAGGCTTCCCAGAGGATCTCGTCCTTGGAGTAGAAGCCCACGGTCAGGATCGGCAAGGCGGCCAGTGCAGCGCCACCGACCACGAAGCTGGCATAGGCCAACGGCAGCTTCTTCCACAGGCCGCCCATCTTGAAGATGTCCTGCTCGTGGTGGCAGGCAACGATCACCGCACCCGAGGCAAGGAACAGCAGGGCCTTGAAGAAGGCGTGGGTCATCAGGTGGAAGATCGCCGCGTCCCAGGCACCTACGCCCAGGGCCAGGAACATGTAGCCGATCTGGCTCATGGTCGAGTAGGCGAGGATACGCTTGATGTCGGTCTGCACCAGCGCGGCGAAGCCGGCCAGCACCAGGGTCACGCCACCGACCACGCCCACAAGATGCAGGACGTCCGGGGCCAGCAGGAACAGGCCGTTGGTACGGGCGATCAGGTAAACGCCCGCGGTCACCATGGTTGCGGCGTGGATCAGTGCCGAAACCGGGGTCGGGCCCGCCATCGCGTCGGCCAGCCAGGTCTGCAGCGGCAGCTGGGCCGATTTACCGACCGCGCCACCCAGCAGCATCAGGGTGGCCAGGACCATCCAGGTGTCACCGGCCTGGAACTTCTGCGGTGCCAGCACCAGCAGTTCCTGCACGTTCAGCGTGCCCACCTGGGCGAACAGGATGAACAGGCCGATGGCCATGAACACGTCGCCGATGCGGGTGACGATGAACGCCTTGAGTGCCGCGTTACCGTTGTTGCGGTTGCTGTAGTAGAAACCGATCAACAGGTACGAGCACAGGCCCACGCCTTCCCAGCCGAAGTAGATGAACAGCAGGTTATCGCCCAGCACCAGGAACAGCATGCTGGCGATGAACAGGTTGGTGTACGAGAAGAAGCGCGAGTAACCGGCTTCGCCACGCATGTACCAGGAGGCGAACAGGTGGATCAGGAAGCCCACGCCGGTGACCACGCCCAGCATGGTGACCGACAGGCCATCCACGTACAGGGTGAAGTTCGGCGCGAAGCCGTCCACCGACATCCACTGCCACAGCAGCTGGCTGTACGCACCGCCCTCAGGCGGGGCGACGTTGAACTGCCAGATCACGTAGGCGGCGGTGGCCGCCGACAGACCGACCGAGCCGACGCCGATCAGCGCGGACAGGTTCTCCGAGAACCGCCCACGGGAGAACGACAGCAGCAGGAAGCCGATCAGGGGGAATACGAACGTCAGGAAGATAAGGTTCATCCGCGCATCTCACTGGCAGCATCGATGTCGAGAGTGTGGAAGCGGCGATACAGCTGCAGCAGGATCGCCAGGCCAATGCTGGCCTCGGCGGCTGCCAGGCTGATCACCAGAATGAACATCACCTGGCCGTCGGGTTGGACCCAACGGGCACCGGCGACGATGAACGCCAGGGCAGAGGCGTTCATCATGACTTCCAGGCTCATGAGCACGAAGAGGATGTTGCGGCGGACCATCAGGCCAACCAGACCTAAGCAGAACAGGATGCCGGCGACCGCCAGACCATGCTCGAGAGGGATAGCACCCATGATTTACTCCTTCGCCTCGTTGCGGCCCAGGTGGAAGGCGGTGACGGCTGCCGCGAGCAGCAGCATCGAAGCCAGTTCAACCACCAGCAGGTACGGCCCGAACAGGCTGATGCCGACTTCTTTGGCGCTGACGGTGGTACCGCTGATGGCGGCGCCCGACGGGCTGACGAACAGCACGTACAGCAGCTCCAGCAGCAGCAGGGCGGCGAGGATCACCGGCCCCGCCCAGATGCCGGGCTTGAGCCAGCCGCGTTCCTGGGCGACCGAGGCCGGCCCGAGGTTGAGCATCATCACCACGAACACGAACAGCACCATGATGGCGCCGGCGTAGGCGATCACTTCCAGGGCGCCGGCGAAAGGCGCACCGAGGGAGAAGAAGATCATCGCCACGGAAATCAGCGAGATGATCAGGTAGAGCAGGGCGTGCACCGGGTTGGTGCCGGTCACCACGCGAAGCGTGGAGACAACGGCGACACCGGATGCGAAGTAGAAAGCGAATTCCATCTTTCTGTCCTTATGGGAGCAAGCTCTTCACGTTGATCGGCTCGGCTTCGTTCTGCGCAGAGCCTTTCGGCTTGCCAGCGATGGCCATACCGGCAACACGGTAGAAGTTGTAGTCAGGGTTCTTGCCGGGGCCGGAGATCAGCAGATCTTCTTTCTCGTACACCAGGTCCTGACGCTTGAACTCGGCCATTTCGAAATCCGGGGTGAGCTGGATCGCGGTGGTCGGGCACGCTTCTTCACACAGGCCGCAGAAGATGCAACGCGAGAAGTTGATGCGGAAGAACTCGGGGTACCAACGACCGTCCTCGGTCTCGGCCTTCTGCAGCGAAATGCAGCCGACCGGGCAGGCCACCGCGCAGAGGTTGCACGCTACGCAGCGCTCCTCGCCGTCGGGGTCGCGGGTGAGGACGATGCGGCCGCGGTAGCGCGGCGGCAGGTACACGGGTTCTTCGGGGTACTGCAGGGTGTCGCGCTTGCGGAACCCGTGGGAGAACACCATCACCAGGCTGCGCAGCTGAGTGCCGGTGCCCTTAACGATGTCGCCGATATACTTGAACATGGGTCAAATCCTCACTGGGCCGCGACGGCTGGCGTGTTGTAGAGCACGATCGCAGCGGTCACCAGCAAATTGATCAGGGTCAGCGGCAGGCAGAACTTCCAGCTGAAGTCCATCACCTGGTCATAGCGTGGGCGCGGGATCGAGGCGCGCAGCAGGATGAACAGCATGATGAAGAACGCGGTCTTCAGGGCGAACCAGAAGAACGGCAGCTGCGGCAGCAGGTCGAACGGACCGTGCCAGCCACCGAAGAACAGGGTGACCAGCAGCGCCGAGATCAGGATGATGCCGATGTATTCACCAACGAAGAACATGCCCCATTTCATGCCGGCGTATTCGATGTGGTAGCCGTCGGCCAGTTCCTGTTCCGCTTCCGGCTGGTCGAACGGGTGACGGTGAGTCACGGCGACGCCAGCGATGAAGAAGGTACAGAAGCCGAAGAACTGCGGAATGATGAACCACAGGTTCTGGGCCTGGTATTCAACGATGTCGCGCATGTTGAACGAACCCACCTGCACCACCACGCCCATCAGCGCCAGGCCCAGGAACACCTCGTACGACACGGTCTGCGCCGAAGCACGCAAGCTGCCCAGCAGGGCGTACTTGTTGTTCGACGACCAGCCGGCGAACAGCACGGCGTAGACCGACAGGCCGGCCATGGCGAAGAAGAACAGCAGACCGATGTTCAGGTCGGCCACGCCCCAGCCCGGGGTGATCGGGATGATCGAGAAGCCGATCAGCAGGGCACTCATGGCCACGACCGGCGCCAGGGTGAAGATCATCTTGTCGACGAAGGGCGGGTTCCAGTCTTCCTTGAAGAACATCTTCAGCATGTCGGCAGCGATCTGGAACATGCCGAACGGGCCGACGCGGTTCGGACCGTAGCGGTCCTGCCACCAGCCCAGCAGGCGACGCTCGACGAAGCTGAGCAGCGCGCCGCAGACCACCACGGCCAGCAGCACCACGATGGCCTTGACGACCTGAATGATCACATCGATCACTTCGGGGGTGAACCAGCTCATTGTGCTGCCTCCTGCAGGCCTTCGACGGATGCACCGAAGATGGCGGGCGGAATGCCGGCCAGGCCTTTGGGCAACGCAACCAGGCCAGCGCCCAGCTCTTCATTGATACGCAGCGGCAGGCGCAGCGACACACCGGCCACGTTCAGGCTCAGCATCGCGCCGTCGTTGACGCCCAGGCGGTCGGCTTCGGACTTGGCCAGGCCGACGTAGGCGGCCGGGATGCGCTCCTGCACCGGGGCGGCGCGCGAGGAGCTCTCTTCGCTGCCGAACAGGTGGAAGAACGGCACGGCGGTCCAGGTGCCACGGGCCGGGTTGAACGCGCCAGGGATGGCGGTGAACCAGCTCAGGCGGTCGCCTTGGGATTCGATCAGGCGCACGCCCGGGTCACCGGCACGCAGGTGGCCGCCGACCTCGTCCTGGAACTTGTTCCAGGCTTGCGGCGAGTTCCAGCCCGGCGACCAGGCGAACGGCACCTGCTGACGCGGTTCGGCCGAACCCGAGTAGCCTTCCATGGAGAAGGCGAACGCGGTGTCCTTGTCCTGCGGGGTACGCGGCTCGTGCACGCTGATGTTGGCGCGCATGGCGGTACGGCCCGAGTAGCGCAGCGGCTCACGGGCCAGCTTCATGCCCTTGATGCGGAACGCGGCGCTTGGTGCGGCGTTGACGATGCCGGCCAGTTGCGGGGCGGCTTCGGCGCAGGCGCTGGTGACGTGATCCAGCTGGGTCCAGTCCACCGGCTTGTTGAGCAGGGTGGCACGCAGGGCGTGCATCCAGCGCCAGCCTTCGTGGATCTGGATGCTGCTGTCCAGGTACTGCGGGTCGAACACCTGGAAGAAGCGCTGGGCACGGCCTTCCTGGCTGACCAGGGTACCGTCGCCTTCGGCGAACGAGGCAGCTGGCAGTACCAGGTGGGCGCGGTCGCTGGTAGCGGTCTTGGAGTGGTCGGCGACGATCACCACCTTGGCGGCGGCCAGGGCGGCGTCGACCTTGGCGGCCGGTACGCGGGCGTACAGGTCGTTTTCCAGCACGACGATGGCGTCGGCCTTGCCGCTGATCACCGCGTCCAGGGCGGCGTCGATGGACTCACCGCCCATCATCGCCATGCCGAGGCTGTTGGCCTCAGGCACGACCAGGCTCAGCGAGCCATTCTTCTCGCGCAGCTTGAGGGCCTTGGCGATGTTGGCGGCGGCTTCGATCAGCGCCGGGTCGGCCAGCGAAGTACCGGCGACGATCAGCGGGCGCTGGGCAGCAACCAGGGCGTCGGCGATACGCTGGGCCAGGGCCTTGGCGTCGCTGTCCAGGCCTTCGACGGCCGGGGCGCTCGGGTCGATGGCGTGGGCTACGGCGAAACCGATGCGGGCCAGGTCGGCGGGAGCGGCGTGCACACACTCTTCGGCAACGTCGTCCAGCTTGGTTTCAGCCAAGGATGCAATGAACAGCGGGTACAGCGCGTGCTGGCCGATGTTCTTCACCGCGGCGTCCAGCCAAGGCTGTACGCGCATGGCGTCGGCCATGGCTTCGGCCTTGCCCTTGGTGGCCTGGCGTACGGCCAGGGCAACACGGGCGGCAGTTTGGGTGAGGTCTTCGCCGAGCACGAACACTGCGTCGTGGTCTTCGATGTCGCGCAGGGTCGGCACCGGCAGCGGGCTGTTGTTCAGCACGTTCAGCGCCAGGCGCACGCGGGCCAGCTCACCGGCTTCCATACCCGAGTAGAAGTACTCGGCGCCGACCAGTTCACGCAGGCCGTAGTTGCTTTCGAGGCTGGCGCGTGGCGAGCCGATACCGACGATGGTGCGGCCGCGCAGCAGGTCGGCGGCCTTGTCCAGGGCGGCGTCCAGCGACAGCTTGGTGCCGTCGGCCAGCAGCGGCTGGCGTGGGCGGTCGCTGCGGTTGACGTAGCCATAGCCGAAGCGGCCACGGTCGCACAGGAAGTACTGGTTCACCGAGCCGTTGAAGCGGTTCTCGATGCGGCGCAGTTCGCCGTAGCGCTCACCCGGGCTGATGTTGCAGCCGCTGGAGCAGCCATGGCAGATGCTTGGGGCGAACTGCATGTCCCACTTGCGGTTGTAGCGCTCGGAGTGGGTCTTGTCGGTGAACACACCAGTCGGGCAGACCTCGGTGAGGTTGCCGGAGAACTCGCTTTCCAGCACGCCGTCTTCAACGCGACCGAAGTACACGTTGTCGTGGGCGCCGTACACACCCAGGTCGGTGCCGCCGGCGTAGTCCTTGTAGTAGCGCACGCAGCGGTAGCAGGCGATGCAGCGGTTCATCTCGTGGGCGATGAACGGGCCGAGGTCCTGGTTCTGGTGGGTACGCTTGGTGAAACGGTAGCGGCGCTCGTTGTGGCCGGTCATTACCGTCATGTCCTGCAGGTGGCAGTGACCGCCTTCCTCGCACACCGGGCAGTCGTGCGGGTGGTTGGTCATCAGCCATTCGACGACGCTGGCGCGGAACGCCTTGGACTCTTCGTCTTCGATGGAGATCCAGGTGCCGTCGGAGGCAGGGGTCATGCAGGACATGACGATACGACCACGGGTGTCGTTCTCGTCGGTGTACTGCTTGACCGCGCACTGCCGGCAGGCGCCGACGCTACCGAGCGCCGGGTGCCAGCAGAAATAGGGGATGTCGAGGCCGAGTGACAGACACGCCTGTAACAGGTTGTCCGCACCGTTGACTTCGAGCGCTTTGCCGTCTACGTGGATAGTGGCCATTGTTCAAAGTTCTTCGTTGGCCCGCGTGAGCGGGCGTGGCTAATGGAAATCGGTGAGCCTGCGGCCAGCCACGAGTCGTTCGGGCCGGCCAGCGGGCTGGCGGATGGCACGGACCATCCGCTGTTTCATCTTGTTATGCGCCGACCACGATCGGCTTCGCCAGGTTTGGGCGCAGGGTGCCAGCGCTTTCTGGCGCCACACCGGCCTCGAACTCCGAGCGGAAGTATTTGATGGCACTGCCCAATGGCTCGACGGCACCTGGTGCGTGAGCACAGAAGGTACGGCCTGGGCCGAGGAAGTTGACCAGACCCAGCAGGGTCTCGATGTCTTCGGCGCGGCCCTGGCCTTTCTCCAGGGCGCGCAGCATCTTCACGCTCCACGGCAGGCCGTCACGGCATGGGGTGCACCAGCCGCACGATTCGCGGGCGAAGAACTCTTCCATGTTGCGCAGCAGCGAAACCATGTTGACGCTGTCGTCCACCGCCATGGCCAGGCCCGTACCCATACGGGTGCCGACCTTGGCGATGCCACCGGCGTACATCTGCGCATCGAGGTGCTCGGGCAGCAGGAAGCCGGTACCGGCGCCGCCTGGCTGCCAGCACTTGAGCTTGAAGCCGTCGCGCATGCCACCGGCGTAGTCTTCGAACAGCTCGCGGGCGGTGACGCCGAACGGCAGTTCCCACAGGCCAGGGTTCTTCACCTTGCCGGAGAAGCCCATCAACTTGGTGCCGTGGTCTTCGCTGCCTTCACGGGCCAGCGACTTGTACCAGTCGTTGCCGTTGGCGACGATGGCCGGCACGTTGCACAGGGTCTCGACGTTGTTCACGCAAGTCGGCTTGCCCCACACGCCAACGGCGGCAGGGAAGGGCGGCTTGGAGCGCGGGTTGGCGCGGCGGCCTTCGAGGGAGTTGATCAGTGCGGTTTCTTCACCGCAGATGTAGCGCCCGGCACCGGTGTGCACGAACAGCTCGAAGTCGAAGCCCGAACCGAGGATGTTCTTGCCCAGAAGGCCTGCGGCCTTGGCTTCATCGATGGCGCGATTGAGGTTCTTCGCCGCGGTGGTGTATTCGCCACGCAGGAAGATGTAGCCGCGGTAGGCCTTCAGCGCGCGGGCGCTGATCAGCATGCCTTCGACCAGCAGATGGGGCTGTTGCTCCATCAGCATGCGGTCTTTCCAGGTGTTGGGCTCCATTTCATCCGCGTTGCACAGCAGGTAGCGGATGTTCATGGATTCGTCTTTGGGCATCAGGCCCCACTTCACGCCAGTGGGGAAGCCTGCGCCGCCACGGCCCTTGAGGCCGGAGTCCTTGACGCTCTGCACGATGTCGTCGGCGGACATGTCGGCCAGCGCCTTGCGCGCGGCGGCATAGCCGTTCTTGGACTCGTACTCGGCCAGCCAGACCGGCTCGCCGTCGTCACGCAGGCGCCAGGTCAGCGGGTGGGTTTCGGCGCTGCGCGCAATGCGGTTGGCCGGGCCGAAGGAAGTGATGGTCATACGTAACCCTCCAGCAGCTTGCTGACGCCGGCAGGTTGCACGTCGCCAAAGGTGTCGTCGTCGATCATCAGCGCCGGGGCCTTGTCGCAGTTACCCAGGCAGCACACCGGCAGCAGGGTGAAGCGCCCGTCGGCGGTGGTCTGGCCGAGGCCGATGCCCAGCTCGCTCTGGATCTGGCTGACCACGGACTCATGGCCGCCGATGTAGCAGACCATGCTGTCGCACACACGGATGATGTGGCGGCCAACCGGCTGGCGGAAGATCTGGCTGTAGAAGGTGGCCACACCCTCGACGTCGCTGGCAGGGATGCCCAGCACTTCGCCGATGGCGTAGATGGCGCCGTCCGGCACCCAGCCGCGCTCTTTCTGCACGATCTTGAGGGCTTCGATGGACGCCGCGCGCGGGTCCTCGTAGTGGTGCATCTCGTGCTCGATGGCCGAGCGCTCGGTTTCGCTCAGGGCGAAACGGTCGGTTTGGATAAGCGTGCTGTTCATGCTTAGCGGTCCACGTCAGCCATAACGAAGTCGATACTGCCCAGGTACGCGATCAGGTCCGCGACCATGCTGCCTTTGATCACCGAAGGGATCTGCTGCAGGTGCGGGTAGCTCGGGGTACGGATCCGGGTGCGGTAGCTCATGGTGCCGCCATCGCTCGTCAGGTAGTAACTGTTGATGCCCTTGGTCGCCTCGATCATCTGGAACGACTCGTTGGCCGGCATGACCGGGCCCCACGAGACTTGCAGGAAGTGGGTGATCAGGGTCTCGATGTGCTGCAGGGTGCGCTCTTTCGGCGGCGGCGTGGTCAGCGGGTGATCCGCCTTGTACGGGCCTTCCGGCATGTTGCGCATGCACTGGTCGATGATGCGGATACTCTGGCGCATCTCCTCGACGCGGACCATGCAGCGATCGTAGGCATCGCCGTTGTGGGCCAGCGGTACTTCGAACTCGAAGTTCTCGTAGCCGGAGTAGGGGCGGGCTTTACGCAGGTCGAAGTCGCAACCGGTCGAACGCAGGCCGGCACCGGTGGTGCCCCATTCCAGGGCCTCTTTGGTGTTGTAGGCGGCGACGCCGATGGTACGGCCTTTGAGGATGCTGTTCTGCAGGGCAGCCTTGGTGTATTCGTCCAGGCGCTTGGGCAGCCATTCGACGAAGTCCTTGACCAGCTTGTCCCAGCCGCGCGGCAGGTCGTGGGCCACGCCACCAATGCGGTACCAGGCCGGGTGCAGGCGGAAACCGGTGATCGCCTCGATCACGGTGTAGGCGCGCTGGCGGTCGGTGAAGGTGAAGAACACCGGGGTCATGGCGCCGACGTCCTGGATGTAGGTGCCCAGGAACAGCAGGTGGCTGGTGATGCGGAAGAACTCGGCGAGCATGACGCGAATCACGTCGACTTTCTGCGGCACCTTGATGCCGGCCAGCTTCTCTACCGCCATCACGTACGGCAGGTTGTTCATCACCCCGCCGAGGTAGTCGATACGGTCGGTGTAGGGGATGAAGCTGTGCCAGGACTGGCGCTCGGCCATCTTCTCGGCGCCACGGTGGTGGTAGCCGATGTCCGGGACGCAGTCGACGATCTCTTCGCCGTCCAGCTGCAGGACGATACGGAAGGCACCGTGGGCGGACGGGTGGTTCGGGCCAAGGTTGAGGAACATGTAGTCCTCGTTGGCGCCCGAACGCTTCATGCCCCAGGCTTCGGGGTTGAAGCGCGCCGACTCTTCTTCAAGCTGCTGCTTGGCGAGCGTGAGGCTGTAGGGGTCGAACTCGGTGGCACGGGCCGGGAAGTCCTTGCGCAGCGGGTGACCTTCCCAGGTCGGGGGCATCATGATGCGGGTCAGGTGCGGGTGGCCGGCAAAGTCGATGCCGAACATGTCCCACACTTCACGCTCGTACCAGTTGGCGTTGGGCCAGATACCGGTGACGGTGGGCAGGTTGAGGTCGCCTTCGCTCAGCGACACCTTGATCATCACGTCGCTGTTACGTTCGATCGACAGCAGGTGGTAGAACACGCTGAAGTCGGCAGCCGGCAGGCCGCGGCGCTGGGTGCGCAGGCGCTCGTCCACGCCGTGCAGGTCGTACAGCATGCTGTACGGCTTGGCGACGTTGCGCAGGAAGGTCAGGATTTCTTTGAGCTGGGCACGCTTGACCCACAGTACCGGCATGCCGGTGCGGGTTTCCTGGGCGACGAAAGCGTCGGCGCCGAATCGGTTGTGCAGTTCGACGACCACATCCTGGTCGTCAGCCTTGTAAGGCGGAATATAAATAGCGTTGTCCGCTGTCATGGTCTCGGTCGCTTTGGGTCAACGTTAAGAATGAAGCCAGGCCGCCGGCTCCTGGGGGAGCGGGCGGCAGGTCGCTGGATCAGACTTCGTCGGGGCTGCGCAGGTTGGTTACCGCGATACGCTGTTCGCGACGCAGGTCTTTCTGGGCAGGCATCTCGGCACGGTAAATGCCTTGATCGCCAACAACCCAGGAAAGCGGGCGTCGCTCCTGGCCGATCGACTCCTGCAGCAGCATCAAGCCTTGCAGGAACGCTTCGGGGCGCGGCGGGCAGCCAGGCACGTACACGTCCACGGGGAGGAACTTGTCGACCCCTTGAACGACCGAGTAGATGTCGTACATGCCGCCGGAGTTGGCGCACGAACCCATGGAGATGACCCACTTGGGTTCGAGCATCTGCTCGTACAGGCGCTGGATGATCGGCGCCATCTTCACGAAGCAGGTACCGGCGATGACCATGAAGTCGGCCTGACGCGGCGAGGCCCGGATGACTTCGGCGCCGAAGCGGGCGATGTCGTGGGGCGCCGTGAAGGCCGTGGTCATTTCCACGTAGCAGCAGGACAGGCCGAAGTTGTACGGCCAGAGGGAGTTCTTGCGACCCCAGTTGACCGCGCCACGCAGCACATCTTCGAGTTTCCCCATGTAGATGTTCTTGTGGACCTGGTCCTCTAGCAGTTGATCGGTGACGGTTTCCCGTTCACCGACCGGGTACTGCTCGTTGGGCGCATCCGGATCGATTCTGGTGAGATTGTATTGCATGCCAAAGCCTCATTGTTTCAGCTTCGCTTGCCGCTTGCGGCGACCTTCGGGAGCCCAATCGAGCGCCCCGACGCGCCATAGGTAGACAAGACCTGCCAACAGAATTGCTATGAAAACGAGTGCTTCGACGAATCCGGTCCAGCCGCTTTCGCGGACGGACACAGACCATGCATACAGGAAGAGGGCTTCGATATCGAAGATCACGAACAGCATCGCGACCAGATAGAATTTGGCGGACAGGCGCAGGCGGGCGCTGCCGACGGGCAGCATGCCGGATTCGAAGGGTTCGTTCTTGGCGCGACCCCAGGCCTTGCTACCGAGCAGGCTGGACAGGCCGAGCATGAAGGCGCACAGGCCGACGACACCCAGGAGGAAGATGGCAAAGCCCCAGTTGTGGGCCATGAGTCCTGCCGAATCGGACATGCTAGAAATCCTTATACAGAGACCCAGCTCTGAAGTCTGAAATAAGTAAAGCGGCGACGCGGTGTCGCAGGCGCAGTGACCAAATGTCGCAGCTGAATCAATCGCGCTGATTTTATGGGTAAACCCGGTGCAAGTAAAATTTCCGTTGCAAATTTATTCGTAGGTTTAAGAACAAAAACCGTTCGTAACTGGCTGAAACCCTTGAGTTTCGGGCATTGCGTGCGGTTTTGTTAATTATGTTTCTTACCCGGCGTAATGACGGCTTAGTTGTGTAATGATAATTAATATCATTTGGATTGGGCTGTATTGATTTAGCAGTTCTGAGCCTTGCAAAGTTCATAGGGCAGCCTCGCCACTTGCAAATGCGAAAAATGCTCGTTCTAACAGCTTCCAAGCTCGCGCGTACCGCTCTGGGTCAATGGTTCGGAGCTTGGGGCGCGAATGACCGAGGCGGCGATCAGCCACTGGCCGAGCCAGTAGAGCAGGATGATCAGGTACTGTGCGGCGGCAAACGGGCTGACGAAGCGGTCGATGCCGATCAGGCTGTCGGAGAATACGAAGGCGCAGGCGCCCAGTGCTGCGACGCCACCACAGGCCAGGGCGCGCCAGAGCATGCAGCCGATCGCCAGGGCATACAGCGCCACCGGGATCAGCAGTGGGCCCAGGCCGTGGCTGGCGAGCAGGCCGAACAGCGAGCCGCCTACCAGCAGTGCGAGTGCCAGTGAGGGATAGGCTGGGCGCTGGGTCAGGTTGCAGTAACCGCGCAGGTAGGCGAGGTGGGCGCACAGGAACGCTGCCAGGCCGAACACGAACAGGTCGCGGGGGATGGCCAGGAGGATGTCGCCGAGTACCGAGAAGGCCAGGCCGATCATGATCCAGCGACGGTAGGGGGTGGTGGGCGTGGTGCTCAGCCAGGCGATCAGGGCCAGTACCGGAATGGGTTTGACCAGCAGGCCGAGCAGGGCGTTACCGCTGGCCAGTGCATATAGATAGCAGGCGGCGGCTGCGATGGCGATCAGGATCAGGTGGCTTGGACGGGGCATGGGCGGTCCTTGCTGCTGGGTAGCCACAAGCATAGACCTGAACGCGGAGAATGCTTGTGCCGGCCCTTTCGCGGGTAAACCCTCTCCCACAGGTGCTGTGCCGGGCTCAGGGGCAGTGCCGATCCTGTGGGAGCGGGTTTACCCGCGAAGAGGCCGGTGCAGACAAAAGAAAGCCCAGGCTCCTGACGGAGTCTGGGCTTCTTGTTCAGCTCACACCAATCAGTGGAACTGTTCTTCCTCGGTCGAACCAGTCAGTGCGGTCACCGACGAAGCGCCACCCTGGATCACGGTGGTCATGTCGTCGAAGTAGCCGGTGCCCACTTCCTGCTGGTGCGCCACGAAGGTGTAGCCTTTGCTGGCGTCGGCGAATTCCTGCTCCTGCAGCTTCACGTAGGCGGTCATGTCGTTGCGGGCGTAGTCGTGCGCCAGGTTGAACATGCCGTGCCACATGTTGTGGATGCCGGCCAGGGTGATGAACTGGTGCTTGTAGCCCATGGCCGACAGTTCGCGCTGGAACTTGGCGATGGTGGCGTCGTCCAGGTTCTTCTTCCAGTTGAAGGAAGGCGAGCAGTTGTACGACAGCAGCTGGTCCGGGTATTCCTTCTTGATCGCTTCGGCGAAGCGACGGGCCTCGTCCAGGTCCGGCTTGGCGGTTTCGCACCAGATCAGGTCGGCATACGGCGCGTAGGCCAGGCCGCGGGAGATGGCCTGGTCGAGGCCGGCGCGGACCTTGTAGAAGCCTTCACGGGTACGGTCGCCGATCACGAACGGCTGGTCGTACGGGTCGCAGTCGCTGGTCAGCAGGTCGGCGGCGTTGGCGTCGGTACGGGCCAGGATGATGGTCGGTACACCGGCAACGTCGGCGGCCAGGCGGGCAGCCACCAGCTTCTGTACGGCTTCCTGGGTCGGTACCAGTACCTTGCCGCCCATGTGGCCGCATTTTTTCACCGAGGCGAGCTGGTCTTCGAAGTGCACGCCGGCGGCGCCCGCTTCGATCATGTTCTTCATCAGCTCGTAGGCGTTCAGTACGCCGCCGAAACCGGCTTCGGCGTCAGCCACGATCGGTGCGAAGTAGTCGATGTAGCCTTCGTCGCCTGGGTTCTTGCCGGCTTTCCACTGGATCTGGTCGGCGCGACGGAACGAGTTGTTGATGCGCTTGACCACGGTCGGCACCGAGTCGACCGGGTACAGCGACTGGTCGGGGTACATCGATTCGGCCGAGTTGTTGTCGGCGGCAACCTGCCAGCCGGACAGGTAGATGGCCTGGATGCCGGCCTTGACCTGCTGCACTGCCTGGCCGCCGGTCAGGGCGCCCATGCAGTTGACGAAATCTTTTTCTGGGCGGAAGGACGGGTGGGCACCTTGGGTGACCAGCTTCCACAGTTTCTCTGCGCCCTGGCGAGCCAGGGTGTGCTCCGGTTGCAGCGAGCCACGCAGGCGAACGACATCAGCGGCGGTGTAGGTACGGGTCACGCCTTTCCAGCGCGGGTTTTCGGCCCAGTCTTTCTCGAGGGCTGCAATTTGCTGTTCGCGTGTCAGTGCCATGGAAATAAACCTCGTCGCATCGATCTTGAGTGTAATTGTGCTGATGCTCGACAAACGCGGCTCAGAGGGCCGGGCGGCTGTCCTGTTCGGGGGAGTGCGGCGGCGAACGCAGAAGGCTCGAAGGGGGAAGGGTGTGCAGGCCGGGCGAAGGCGTGCGCTGCAGGTTGGCTCGTGGATGCCGTGCTGCGGTGCTACGCGATTGCTGATGACTGCGGTGATGCGCTTCCGTCCCTCGGGACAACTTCTTCGTTGCAGTCGCAATCCCGTCGAACCGCCTTGTGGGCCGTATGGACACGAAGCGCCTGCGCTGGTGGTGTGCAGGGCGCTCCGAAGACCCTTGCCAGGGCCTCTGATTAGCGGGAGCGAGGCCATCATGCCTTTGCCAAAAAGTGCCTGTCAACGATTTTGTAGTGCTTTTTCCTGGTTACTACATCTTTGGTCTAATGCGACTTGCTGGTCAGTTTCAAGGCCTTTGGTCGAGGCCTTGAATTGCCTGGGATCAGTCAAGAAGGTCGACTTTGACACGCAAAGTCATATTTTCCCCGCGCTGGGTGCTGTAGCTGAGGCTTGACGCACTGCGCTCGGCCTGGCTGTCCTGGTTGTAGCCCGCCAGCGTGATCCATTCACCCAGCCGGCCGGTGACCGTTGTGTCGGTGCTTTGCACTTTCACTACATCGGCACGTTCCTGGCTCATTCGGTCATTATTGGTGCTGATTTGCAGCCGTACGGTGTCACCGGTCAGGCGTGGGGTGACGTAGAAACCCTGGGTGACATTGCGGTATTGCGTGTCGCTCTGGATACGCCCGTAGCCGTCGGTGGAGGTGCTGGTGATGGGGATGCTCTGGCCCACCTGGATCAGCGCCGGTTGCCCTTCACTGGCCTGGATCTGCTGCAGGCCGCCTTCGCGGTTGGCGGTGCCGTAGTGGATTACCCGCGCATTGCCGCGGTTGTCCTGGAAGTTGCTGTCGTTGTTGTCGACACTGATCAGCAGGCGCTTGGGCGCGGTATCCAGTTGCTGCAGCAGGGTGCGCAGGTCGTCGATGCGTTCCTGGCTGGCATTGACGATCAGCTTGTCCTCGAAGGAACTGACGCTACCGTCCTTGCCCAGGAACGACTGGGCGGCGGGCAGCAGCTCGGCGCTGCTGCGGTGTTGCAGTGGGATGACCTCGGTGGCGGCCTGGGCGGTGAGGCTGGCGGCCAGCAGCAGCGAGGCAAGGAGGGGGCGTAGCGGCATGTCCATGATCTCCGCGGGTGGAGTGAACATGATGGCAAATTTGTCGGCATCTTGCCGGGCCTGGATCACAGGGGTGTGAAAGGTTGGGGCTGTTGCTGGCCGCTGTCATTCAATTTACGTAACATCGCCCCTCGAATTTCAGTCTCGCCCCTCAAGGCAACGCATGCCCTGTGGGAGCGGGTTTACCCGCGAAAGCCTCAGGGAATACCCCATCGCATTCGCGGGTAAACCCGCTCCCACAGGGCAGGGCGTGCTGCCTTAACTTCCTGTACAGGACCCCCATGAAACCCGCTCGCCTACGCGCCGACCTGCTCGCCGGCCTCACCACTTCGTTCGCCCTGGTGCCCGAGTGCATCGCTTTTGCCCTGGTGGCCCACCTCAATCCGCTGATGGGCCTGTACGGCGCGTTCATCATCTGTACCCTGACCGCACTGTTCGGCGGCCGCCCGGGGATGATCTCCGGCGCCGCCGGCTCGATGGCGGTGGTGATCGTCGCCCTGGTGGTGCAGCACGGTGCCCAATACCTGCTGGCCACGGTGCTGCTGGGCGGGGTGGTGATGATCCTGTTCGGCGTGCTGCGCCTGGGCAAGCTGGTGCGCCTGGTGCCGTACCCGGTCATGCTCGGTTTCGTCAATGGCCTGGCCATCGTCATCGCCCTGGCCCAGTTGGAGCACTTCAAAGAGGGTGAGCAGTGGCTCAGTGGCACGCCGCTGTACCTGATGATCGGCCTGGTGGCCCTGACCATGCTGGTGGTCTACGTACTGCCCAAACTGACCCGCGCGGTGCCACCGGCGTTGGTGGCGATCCTCGGCGTCGGCCTGCTGGTGTACCTGTTCGGCTTGCCCACCCGCACCCTCGGCGACATGGCGCACATTGCCGGCGGCTTGCCGCAACTGGCCCTGCCGGACGTGCCGTGGAACCTCGAGACGCTGAAGATCATCGCGCCCTATGCGCTGCTGATGGCCATGGTCGGCCTGCTGGAAACCCTGCTCACCCTCAACCTCACCGACGAAGTCACCGAGAGCCGTGGCTACCCGGACCGCGAGTGCGTGGCGTTGGGGGCGGCCAACATGGTCTCGGGCCTGTGCGGCGGCATGGGCGGCTGCGCGATGATCGGCCAGACCGTGATCAACCTCAGTTCCAACGGCTGTGGGCGGCTGTCGGGGGTGGTGGCCGGGGTGATGATCCTGCTGTTCGTGCTGTTCCTGTCGCCTTTGATCGAGCGTATTCCGCTGGCGGCGCTGGTCGGGGTGATGTTCGTGGTGGCCCAGCAGACCTTCGCCTGGGCCTCGTTGCGGGTGCTGCGCAAAGTGCCGGCGAGCGATGTGCTGGCGATCATTGCGGTGACGGTGGTGACGGTATTTACCGACCTGGCCATGGCGGTGATGTTCGGTATTGTTATCGCCGCGATCAACTTTGCCTGGCAGCATGCGCGTGAGCTGTACGCCGACAGCCATGTGGATGCGGCGGGCGAGAAGCATTACCAGGTGCATGGGACGCTGTTCTTCGCCTCGACCACGCCGTTTCTCAACCAGTTCGACCCGGCCGGTGATCCGGCCCAGGTGACCTTGGATTGTCAGCATTTGAGCTTTGTCGATTATTCGGCGATCGCGGCGCTCAAGACCTTGCGCGAGCGGTATGCCAAGGCAGGCAAGCAGTTGCGGGTGGTGCATCTGTCGGAGCGTTGCAAGAAGCTGCTGAAGCGGGCGGGTGAGCAGCACTGACAAGCAGCGCTGCCTGACCTGACGCATTCGCGGGTCAACCCGCTCCCACAGGGTTTCGCGATCTCTGTGGGAGCGGGTTCACCCGCGAATCGAGTGCGCAGCACTCGCCTCAGGACTCTCCGCGGCTCTTCTTCACGATGCTATCGGCAATGCTCGCCGGTGCCTCGGCATAGCGGGTGAACTCCATGGTATAGCTGGCCCGGCCCTGGGTCATTGAGCGCATCGAAGTGGCGTAGCCGAACATCTCGCCCAGCGGCACCTCGGCCCGTATGACCTTGCCGGCCGGGGTCTCGTCACCGTCCTGGATCATCCCGCGGCGCCGGCTCAGGTCGCCCATGATGTCGCCCTGATACTCCTCGGGCGTCACCACCTCGACCTTCATCACCGGCTCCAGCAACACCGCGCCGCCTTTCTGCGACAACTGCTTGGTGGCCATCGAGGCGGCGATCTTGTAGGCCATCTCGTTGGAGTCGACGTCGTGGTACGAGCCGTCGAATACCGCCGCTTTGAGGCTGATCAGCGGGTAGCCGGCCAGCACGCCGTTCTTCATCTGCTCCTCGATGCCTTTCTGGATCGCCGGGATGTATTCACGTGGTACCACGCCGCCGACGATCTCGTTGATGAACTCCAGCCCTTCCTTGCCCTCGTCGCCCGGGGCAAAACGAATCCAGCAGTGGCCATACTGGCCACGCCCACCGGACTGGCGCACGAAGCGGCCTTCGATCTCGCAGGTGTTGCGGATCTTCTCGCGGTAGGCCACCTGCGGCTTGCCGATATTGGCCTCGACGTTGAACTCGCGGCGCATGCGGTCGACGATGATGTCCAGGTGCAGCTCGCCCATGCCGGAAATGATGGTTTGCGCAGTTTCCTCGTCAGTCTTGACCCGGAACGACGGATCTTCCTGTGCCAGCTTGCTCAGGGCGATGCCCATCTTCTCCTGATCGGCCTTGGTCTTGGGTTCGACTGCCACTGAGATCACCGGGTCAGGGAAGTCCATGCGTTCGAGAATGATCGGCTTGTCGATGTCGCACAGGGTGTCGCCGGTGGTGACATCCTTCATGCCGATCAGCGCGGCGATATCGCCGGCGCACACGTCCTTGATCTCGGCGCGCTGGTTGGCGTGCATCTGCACCATGCGGCCGATGCGTTCCTTCTTGCCCTTGACCGAGTTGAGCACCGCATTGCCGGAGCTGAGCACCCCCGAATACACGCGAGCGAAGGTCAGGGTGCCGACGAACGGGTCGGTGGCGATCTTGAAGGCCAGGGCCGAGAACGGTTCCTTGTCGTCTGCGTGGCGTTCCAGGTGCTTCTCTTCATTGTCCGGGTCGGTACCCTTGATCGCCGGGATTTCGGACGGGGCGGGCAGGTAGTCGATCACCGCGTCGAGCATCAAGGGTACGCCCTTGTTCTTGAACGACGAGCCGAGGATGGTCGGCACGATTTCGTTGGCGATGGTGCGTTGGCGCAGGGCTGCCTTGATCTCATCGACCGTCAGCTCCTCGCCGTCGAGGAACTTCATGGTCAGTTCGTCATTGGCTTCGGCGGCCGCTTCGATCATGTGCGCGCGCCATTCGTCGGCCAGTGCCTGCAGTTCGGCGGGGATCTCTTCTTCGCGGTAACTGGTGCCGTTGTCGGCGTCGTTCCAGTAGATGGCCTTCATCTTCACCAGGTCGATCTGGCCGATGAAGTTCTCCTCGCTGCCGATGGCCAACTGGATCGGCACAGGGTGGTGGCCCAGGCGCTTGTCGATCTGCTTCACCACCCGCAGAAAGTCGGCACCCTGGCGGTCCATCTTGTTGATATAGGCCAGGCGCGGCACATGGTACTTGTTGGCCTGGCGCCAGACGGTCTCGGACTGCGGCTCGACGCCATCAGCGCCGCTGAACACCACCACCGCACCATCGAGCACGCGCAGCGAACGCTCCACCTCGATGGTGAAATCGACGTGGCCGGGGGTGTCGATGATGTTGAAGCGGTACTTGTGCTCGAACTGCTTGGTCGAGCCTTGCCAGAACGCGGTGGTGGCCGCCGAGGTGATGGTGATGCCGCGCTCCTGCTCCTGGGCCATCCAGTCCATGGTCGCGGCGCCGTCGTGCACCTCACCCATCTTGTGGTTGACCCCGGTGTAGAACAGGATCCGCTCGGTGGTGGTGGTCTTGCCGGCATCGACGTGGGCGACGATGCCGATATTGCGGTACAGCTCGATGGGGGTCGTGCGGGCCATGGCGGGTCACCTGCGGGTGAGGGTTCTCCCAACTTAGCAGAGCGGGAGAATCCTGCCGTGGCAGGCCGTCAGTCGGCGAGCACTTGCAACTGCCACTGGCCGTCGACTTCCCGGGCCAGGCCGCTGGCCGGCAGCAGGGCCAGCAGGCGGGCGTGCAGGTTGGCCTCGGTGAAGGACTTGAGGGTGGTCATGTCCAGCGCGCCGACGGTGACCAGGTCGTTCTTGGTGTAGGACAGCCAGGCCTTCTTCAGCACCAGCAGCACGTCACTGCCGGCGGTGTTGGCGAAGCGGCGATTCACCGTGCGGCCTTCCAGCTCGAAGGTGTGGCGGTGGTTGTAGCTGCTTTCGTCGCCGTTGCCCTCTACGCAGCGATGGCAGCGGCAGGCGCCGTCGGCGAAGGCATTGCGCAGGTAGCTGTTGAAGTCCACGACGGGCTTGAGGGTCAGGCGTTTGTCGACCTCGAACAGGTCGGCGATCAGGGGAAGTTCTGCGCTCACTCGGTATCCTCGCGTGGTGTGGCGTGCATCGGCGGGCACCCTAACAGATCGGGGCATCCAGATCACCTGTTGCAGGCCAGGCCTCTTCGCGGGTAAACCCGCTCCCACAGGGATGTCGTATCGCTGTGGGAGCGGGTTTACCCGCGAAGAGGCCATTAGAGACAACAAGGGCCGCCTGCCGTACTCTACGCGCCCATACGCCTAATACACCTGTTGAGGTAACCCCGCTTGAGCACCAAGTACCCGTACACCGCCATCGTGACCATCAGCGCCGAAGACCGTGGCGGCGATATCGAGGCCTCCGAGAACCCCAAAATGCGTGTTGGCCTCGAAGCGGTGACCGAAACCCTGAAGAAGGTACATTTCGTCGGTACGCTCGCGGCACCCGAGAAAAGCGCCACGCATATCTGCGTGACCCTGGAGAACGGCTTGACCTACTACGGCCCGATCGTCAACGGCCACGCCGAACTCGAAGGCGGCTGGATCGCCTTCGAAAACGACATGCTTACCCCCGAAGAACTGGGGCTGTAAGCCTCAGCCGAGTTCCGCCAGGCACTGCTCGAGGATATCCAGCCCTTCCTCGAGCACCTGTGGCTCGATGGTCAGCGGTGCCAGCAGGCGGATGATGTGCCGCGCCTTGCCACTCGGCATCAGCAGCAGCCCCTTGCTACGCGCCGCTTCCAGCACCTTGGCCAGCACCGCTGGCGCCGGGCTGCCGTCGGCATTGAGCAGTTCGATGCCGCGCATGGCGCCGGTGCCGGTCAGGCGCCCGAGCGAAGCGCACACCCCTGAGGTTTTCCAGCGCGCATGGCGCGCGACGATGGCCTGTTCCTGGCGTTCGCCCCAGGTGGCGAGGTTGGCATCGGTCATCTGCGCCAGGCTCGCCAGTGCCGCTGCACAGGCGATCGGGTTGCCCGAGTAGGTACCACCCAGTCCGCCCTTGGGTAGCGCATCGATGATTTCCCTGCGACCGACCACCGCGCCCAGCGGCATGCCGCCGGCGATGCTCTTGGCCAGCAGCAGCAGGTCGGGCTCGATGCCCAGGCGGGGGAACGCAAAGCGTTGCCCGGTGCGGCCGAAGCCCGACTGGATCTCGTCAATGATGATCAGGATCCCGTGCTCGTCGCAGAAGCGCCGCAGCGCCTGGGCAAATGCCGGGTCCAGGGCGAGGAAGCCGCCTTCGCCCTGCACCGGCTCCAGGATGAACGCCGCCACGTCCTCCACCGCCAGTTCAACGCTGAACAGTCGCTCCATGGCCTTGAGCGCCTGCTCGCAGGTGACCCCGGTGTCGGCGCTGGGGTAGGGCAGGTGGTACACCGGGCCGGGCAGCTCGCCCACGCGTTGCTTGTAGGGCGCGACCTTGCCGTTGAGGTTGAGGGTGGCCAGGGTGCGGCCATGAAAGCCGCCGTCGAAGGCGATGATGGCGCGCTTGCCGGTGGCGCCACGGGCCACCTTCAGGGCATTTTCCGCCGCCTCCGCGCCACTGTTGGTGAGCATGCCTGCCAAGGGGTAGCTGACCGGCACGAACTGGCGCAAGCGCTCCATCAGTTCCAGGTACGGGCCATGGGGGGCGGCGTTGAATGCATAGTGGGTCAGGCGCGTGGCCTGCAACTGGATCGCCTCGACCACTGCCGGGTTGCAGTGGCCCAGGTTGAGCACGCCAATGCCGCCGACAAAGTCGATATAACGTTTGCCGTCGGTATCCCACACTTCGGCATTACGGCCATGGGAAAGTGTAATCGGGTGAACGATGGCGATGGACTGGCTGATACTTTCCTGATTCATGTGCACGCGGCCTGTTGTTCGAATTACTGACTATCGAAGCGTGCCGGGGATATATTCCGCAAACGAATTATCGGATTGCGATCATTCCATGGATTCGTGATCTTGCTGAAATTTGTGTTGCCGTTGCCGGCCTCTTCGCGGGCGAACCGCCGCTCCCACACTGAACTTGAAAACAGTGCTGTACCTGTGGGAGCGGGTTTACCCGCGAAGAGGCCATTACAGGCGGCCTCAATCCCCCTCGGCCACCCGCTCGCGAATCCATTGCACAAAGGCCCGTACCTTAGGCACCTCGGCCGCATGCTCGGCATGAGCCATGAAGTGCCGGCCATTGCTGGGCACCGGGTGGTCCCAAGCCACCACCAGCTTGCCTTCGCTCAGCTCCTCGGCCACCAGGTAGCGCGGGATCAGGGCTATGCCGCAGCCGGCGATGGCGGCGCGAATGCACAGGTAGAACGTGTCGAAACGTGGCCCGTGGTAGCTGTTCTGGCTGTGCAGCCCCAGCCCCAGGAACCACTCGTGCCAGGCCTCGGGGCGCGAGGCGCATTGCAGTAGACGGTGCTCGGTCAGCGCCGTGGCGCAGGTGATGCGCTGCCGGGCCAGCAGCGCGGGCGCGCACACCGGCACCACGGCTTCGCTGAACAGCTCGATGCAGGTCGCCCCCGGCCAGGTGCCCTGGCCAAAGAAAAACGCCACGTCGGCCTTGGCCTGCACCAGGTCGAACGGTTCCAGCTCGTTGCGGATGTCCAGGTGGATGCGCGGGTGGCGCTCACCAAAACCCTTGAGCCGGGGCACCAGCCAGCGTGCACCGAAGGTCGGCTGGGTGGCGATGCGCAGCACCTCGGTCTCGTCGCCGTAGCTGAGGATGTAGCGGCTGGAGATGTCGATCTGGGTGAGGATCTTGTTCACCTCGGTGAGGTACAGCGCCCCCGCCGGGGTGAGGTGCAGGCGCCGGCGAATGCGCTGGAACAGCGGGTGGGCGAGCATGTCCTCGAGCTGCGCCACCTGCTTGCTGACCGCGCTCTGGGTCAGGTGCAGCTCCTGCGCCGCGCGGGTGAAGCTCAGGTGGCGGGCGGCGGCCTCGAAGCATTGCAGGGCGGTGGTGGACGGCATCAGGCGTTTGGACATGGCGAAGGCGCTACCCGGTAAAAAAGGAAGGAATTCATTCCAAAATAGAATGATGTGCTTCGAAAAGGTCGTTTGTTGACCCGTCCCTATAGATTAATACTGACCTGGATCAACGATGACAACCGGTAGTGCAAAGAGGAGGGCAAAACCACGACCGGCGTTTTACAAGAACAACAACGAGCACCCGCGACTTACTGAATTCTGCTCCAACTTTCAGCCGTCCTTGCAACGGCCGACCCATTCGAGGGTTCCCCATGGCATCGTCAAACAATAAAAAACAGCGTTCCCTGCAACACGGCCTGACCTCCCGTCAGGTCTCGATGATTTCCATCGCCGGCATCATCGGCGCCGGGCTGTTCATCGGCTCCTCCAACGCCATCGCCACCGCCGGCCCGGCCATCCTCATCTCCTACGCCATGACCGGCCTGCTGGTGCTGCTGGTGATGCGCATGCTCGGCGAAATGGCCATCGCCAACCCCAACAGCGGTTCGTTCTCCACCTATGCCAGCGAAGCCATCGGCCCTTGGGCCGGCTTTACCATCGGCTGGCTGTACTGGTGGTTCTGGGTGCTGATCATTCCGGTCGAAGCCATTGCCGGCGCCGACATCCTGCACGCCTACTTCCCGGGTGTGCCGTCCTGGCTGTTCGCCTTCCTGATCATGGTCGTGCTGTCGGGCACCAACCTGGTCAGCGTGAAGAACTTCGGTGCCTTCGAGTACTGGTTCGCGCTGGTGAAAGTGGTTGCGATCATTGCCTTCATCGTGGTCTGCAGCCTGGCGGTGTTCGGCTTCTGGCCGCTGGCCGAGGTCTCCGGGGTGAGCCGCCTGTGGGACCACGGTGGCTTCATGCCCAACGGCTTCGGCACCGTGCTGGGTGGCGTGCTGATCACCATCTTCTCGTTCTTCGGCGCCGAGATCGTCACCATCGCCGCCGACGAGACCGCCAACCCGAAAGACAAGATCCGCCGCGCCACCAACCTGGTGGTGTACCGCATCGCCATCTTCTACCTGGCGTCGATCTTCCTGGTGGTGTCGCTGGTGGCCTGGAACGACCCGGCCTTGAAAGCCGTGGGTTCGTTCCAGCGCGTGCTCGAGGTGCTCAATGTGCCCGGGGCCAAGCTGCTGGTCGACCTGGTGGTGTTGGTGGCGGTGACCAGTTGCATGAACTCCGGCCTCTATACCGCTTCGCGGATGCTGTACTCCCTGGGTGCCCGTGGCCAGGCGCTGAGCATGACCAAGCGTATCTCGGGTGCGGGCGTGCCGACCGTGGCGGTGATCCTCTCGACCCTGGCAGGCTTCGCTGGCTGCCTGGTCAACTATGTGTTCCCCGGCAAGGTGTTCGGCTTCCTGCTCTCGACCACTGGCGCCATCGCTTTGCTGGTGTACCTGGTGATCGCCGTTTCGCAGCTGCGCATGCGTGCCCGTGCCGAGCGTGAAGGGCGGCCGCTGGAGCTGAAGATGTGGCTGTTCCCATGGCTGACCTGGCTGGTGATCGGCACCATCGTGATGGTCCTGGGTTACATGCTGTTCAGCGATGCCTACCGCTATGAAACGCTGATGACCGCCGGGGTGACCTTGTTCATCCTGTTGGTTTCGCTGACCCAGAAGCGTGGCAGGGCAGTGGCGCAGACGGCCTGATGTTTCTGCTTTAATGGGGGCGTTTCGCGCCCCCATTCCAACAAGCACAGGCTGCGTATGAACGATCAGATGCTTTCCCTCCAGGCCCTCGCCGCCCCCGACGGCACTTGCTACGGCTGCGGTAGCGCCCACCCCTCCGGCCTGCACCTGCAAAGCCACTGGGATGCCGACGGCATCCACCTGTTGTGCCGACATGCACCGGATCAAACCTTCATCGGCTGGCCCGGCCTGGTCTACGGCGGCTTGCTGGCCATGCTGGTCGACTGCCACTCCAACTGGACCGCCATGGCCTACCACTACCGCGCCGAGGGCCGCGAGGCGGGCAGCCTGCCGCGTATCGATTGCGTCACCGGCAGCCTCGGGCTCAATTACCTGAAACCGACCCCAATGGGCGTGGAGCTGTTGCTCAAGGCCCGCGTGGAGGGCGAAGTCGGACGCAAGACGCGGGTCATCTGCGAGGTCTGGGCGGGTGATGTCCTGACTGTCACTGCCGACTCGGTGTTCGTGCGGGTGGACACCGAAAAACTCAAGCTCAAGGCACACGGCCAGGCCTGACAACAGGCCGTTCACCCAGCATTTTTGCCAGTCGACGCCTGAACGGCGCTCGCCCCAAACGTGGGCGTGCGCCGTTCAGGCGTTTTGCCGTCAGGCATAGGGCCTACGCCGAAGCAGTTGTTGAAAAAGCCGACAGGGTGGTTGGGAAAAGTCCTATTTGGCCGTCGGCTTCGTGGCAATAGTCTTGCGTCGCTTCCAGATCAGGCTGTCTGTTCATCAACTGCCTGTGGTCACCGACGCCGGTAGCCACAGATTCGCGAGCGCATCAAAGGAGCCTATTCCATGCGTTTCAACTGCAAGACTTTGCCGCTTGTCGGCCTGCTCATGATCATGAGCGGCTGCGCCAGCGTGACCGCTCCCAATGAGCAGATCGAACTGGCCCGCAGTGCGGTCAACCGCGCCGTCGCCGCCGAGGCCACCCAATATGCCCCGCTGGAGATGCGCGCCGCCCAGGACAAGATGAGCGCCCTTGACCGGGCCCTGGGAGAGAAGAAGTTCGAACAGGCCCGCACCCTGGCCGAAGGGGCGAGCGCAGACGCACGAGTAGCCGAGCGCAAGGCCCAGGCGCTCAAGGCCAAAGAGCAACTGGAGGTCGCCCGCAAGGGGATCGAAGTGCTCAAGCAGGAGATCCTTGATGCTCCTGACAGCCCGACTGCCAAATCCGTTCATTGAAGGAAGTGACCATGTCCAAAGTCTACCTGCTGCCCGCTGTGTCGCTCCTTGGCCTGATGCTGGCCGGCTGCGGCACCACGCCGGAAAACTCCACATTGCTTGAAGCTCGCGAAGCCTATTCGGTGTTGCAAGGCAAACCCGAGGCAAGCCGTCTCGCCGCGCTGGAAACCCAGGACGCCTATACCGCCCTGGGCAAAGCCGAGCTGGCCTCGCTCAAGGACCGCAAATCCGCCGAGGTCGAGCGCCTGGCCACGTTGGCCAGCCGGCAGATCGAGTTTGCTGAACAGACCATCGACCTGCGTAACACCGATGCCGCGCTCAAACGTGTCGAGCTCGAGCGCACCCAGGCCCGCCTGGATGCACGCACCGCACAGCTCAACGCGCTCAAGGCCAAGCCGAGTGTACGCGGCGACGTGGTGACCTTCGGTGATGTGCTGTTCCAGACCGGCAAGGCCGAGCTGAACGGCCGCAGCCAGCACAACATCGAGGAGCTGGCGGCGTACCTTCAGGCGAACCCTGAGCGCAAGGTGCTGGTAGAGGGTTTCACCGACTCTACCGGCAGTGATGCCCTCAACCAGCGCCTGTCCGAGCACCGGGCTGACGCGGTGGCCAACGCGCTGCGCCGTCAGGGTGTAGCTGCGCAGCGCATCAAAAGCGCCGGTTACGGCAAGGAGTACCCGGTGGCCAGTAACGCCACGGCGCAGTCACGCCAGCTCAACCGACGCGTCGAGGTGGTGATCTCCCGGGGCGCCGAGGCTGTCGCGCCACGTTTCTGATGAAGCGCCGGCGCAGCCCTTTGGCTGCGCCATCCGGCACGCTGCAATGGCCAAACCGCAGCGCTGTCCCTAAAGTGATCGTTTCCACGATTGCAGGGACCGAGCATGACCGATCTGAGCACATTCCCCATCACCCGCAAGTGGCCGGCGCAACACCCCGAGCGCCTGCAGTTGTATTCGCTGCCCACGCCAAATGGCGTCAAGGTGTCGATCATGCTGGAAGAAATCGGCCTGGCCTACGAGCCGCACAAGGTCAGCTTCGACAGCGATGACCAACTGAGCCCCGAATTCATTTCGCTGAGCGCCAACAACAAGATCCCGGCGATCCTCGACCCCGATGGCCCGGGCGGCAAACCGCTGCCGCTGTTCGAATCCGGTGCGATCCTCCAGTACCTGGCGGAAAAGAGCGGCCAGTTGCTCAGCCAGGACCCGGCCCAGCGCTACCAGACGATCCAGTGGTTGATGTTCCAGATGGGCGGCATCGGGCCGATGTTCGGCCAGGTGGGCTTCTTCCATTTCTTTGCTGGCAAGAATTATGAGGACAAGCGCCCGCGCGATCGCTACGTCAACGAGTCGAAGCGTTTGCTGGGCGTGCTGGACCGGCACCTGCAAGGCCGTGAATGGATGGTCGACGAGTACAGCATCGCCGACATTGCCATCTTCCCTTGGGTGCGCAACCTGGTGGAGCGCTACAACGCCCGTGACCTGGTTGGCTTCGATGAGTTCAAGGAGGTGCAGCGGGTGCTGGCCAGCTTCCTCGAACGGCCTGCCGTTCAGCGTGGCCTGACAATCCCCGGTTGATCGGGCATCACTGAACCTGTGGGAGCGGGCTTGCCCGCGAAGGCTGTGGCGGATTCGCCATCGCATTCGCGGGTAAACCCGCTCCCACATGGATCGCGCTAACTTCGAGGCAGCATCGTACCTGTGGGAGCTGGCTTGCCAGCGATGAGGCCAGCACTGACAACATAAGACAGTTGCTCCCACAGGTTCTCTATTTCAGCCTAGAGAATTTGATTCAGAAGCCAGTACAGGCTGCCTGCCAGTACCATCGCCGCCGGCAGCGTCAGCACCCAGGCCATCAGCAGGTTGACCAGGGTGCGCTTCTGGATCCCCGAGCCATTGGCCACCATGGTCCCGGCCACCCCCGAGCTCAACACATGGGTGGTCGACACCGGCAGCCCGAACATGTCCGCCGCGCCAATGGTGCACATCGCCACCACCTCCGCAGACGCCCCCTGGGCATAGCTCAGGTGGGTCTTGCCGATCTTTTCACCCACCGTCACCACGATGCGCCGCCAGCCGACCATGGTGCCCAGGCCCAGGGCGATGGCCACCGCCACCTTGACCCACAGCGGGATGTAGCGGGTGGCATCGTCCAGCTGGCGCTTGAACAGTTGCACATGGCGGGCGGTGTCGGCATCGAACGCCACCAGTGCGTTCTTGTCGATCAGGCGGATGGCTTCGCTGGTCAGGTACATGTCGTTGCGCACGTTGGCCATGGCCTCGGCCGGCACACGGCTGAGCGAGCCATAGCCCTTGACCTCTTCGCCGATCATGCCGGTCAGCGCGGCCAGGGCCGGTACCAGTTCGGGGCTGGCCTTGGGCTGGCCGATGAAAGCGGTCAGGGTCTGTCGAGGGTCGGCCGGGGCCGCCTGCGGGGCGCTGCGCACCAATGCCTGGCGGGTCACTTCGGCCACCGCCGAGAATTGCAGGGCCTGTTCGCTGGGCATGGTCTTGTTCAGGGCGTAGGCCATCGGCAGGGTGCCGACCAGGATCAGCATGATCAGGCCCATGCCTTTCTGCCCGTCGTTGGAGCCGTGGGCGAACGATACGCCGGTGCAGGTAAGGATGAGCACCCCCCGGATCCACCAGGGTGGCGGAGTCTGGCCTTCAGGCGCCTGGTACAGCTCCTGGCGTTTGACCAGCGCGCGCAGGGCCAGCAGTAGCAGGGCGGCGCAGGCGAAACCGATCAACGGCGAAAACAACAGGGCATAGCCGACCTTGCTCGCCTGGCCCCAATCCACCCCGCTGGTGCCGTCGCGCCCATGCATCAGCGCGTTGGCCACGCCCACGCCGATGATCGAGCCGATCAGCGTGTGCGAGGACGAGGCCGGCAGGCCCAGCCACCAGGTGCCGAGGTTCCAGATGATCGCCGCCAGCAGCAAAGCGAAGACCATGGCGAAGCCGGCGCCCGACCCGACCTGCAGGATCAGCTCGACCGGCAGCAGGGCGATGATGCCGAAGGCCACCGCGCCGCTGGAAAGCAGCACACCGAGAAAATTGCACAGCCCCGACCACACCACCGCCACCGGTGCCGGCAGCGAATGGGTGTAGATCACCGTGGCCACGGCGTTGGCGGTGTCGTGGAAACCGTTGACGAATTCGAAGCCCAGGGCGATCAGCAGGGCCAGGCCCAGCAGCAGGAATGGCGTGACCGTGGTGATTACGGTGCCGCTGGCGCTGACATCTTCCTTGAGGCTCCAGAAGGTGTAGGCCAGGCCGGCCAGCAGCAGGCCGAAGAACAGCACCAGGGTGGCGCGGCCAGGGCGGTGGGACAGCTGCGGGCGGGAATCGGGCTTGACCAGCGCATCCTGGCTGACCATCGAGGGGGTTGTCATGGGTGGGCTCCGGTGTGCTTAGAGGCACGAGGCGAGGTATCCCATCCTAGAAACAATCTGTTACCGGGGAGTGACCTCGATCAAAGGAACTTCTAGTCTAGGAGGCATCGGCGAATTGCCAAGCGAGCCCCGAATGATCTGCTGCAAGCGTGTGTACGACCCGGTTGAAGCCAGTGATGGCCAGCGTGTGCTGGTCGATCGGCTGTGGCCGCGCAACAAGCGCAAGGAGGACCTGCACGGTCAGTGGTTGCGCGAGGCGGCACCTTCCGACGAACTGCGCAAGGCGTTCCATGCCGGTTTACTGGATTACCCCGGATTCACCCGGCGCTACCGGCAGGAGCTGGCCGCGCACCCTGAGCACTGGTACCCGCTGCTGGACCTGGCTGGTAATGGCCAGCTGACCCTGCTGTACGCCGGCAAGGACACCGAGCACAACAATGCCCGGGTGCTGGCCGACTGGCTGGAGGATGAGCTTGAGCGACGCGGGCCTGGGAGTTCGCCGGTGTGCTATGCCCCTTGAACTGATTGCCGCCAGCGACACTGACCTGACCTTCGCCCGCGACCTCACGCGCCGGGCGATGCTGCCGTACTACCGCGAGTTCAACCTGCTGTGGATCGAAGAAGCCTTCGACCAGGCCTGGGACTGGCGCGAACAATGGCTGGTGGTGGAGGACGGCACGGTGCTGGGTTTTTGCAGCCTCAGCCAGGACCGCCAGGCGCTGTTCATCCGCGAGCTGCACCTGCTGCCCGAGCATCGCGGGCGCGGCGTGGGTGGCTGGGTACTGGAGACGCTGGCCGTCTGGGCCGCGCAGCGGCATCTGCCGTTGCTGCGCCTGATGGTGTTCAAGAGCAACCCGGCGCGACAGCTCTACCTGCGCCGGGGTTTCATCGAGATGGGGGAGGACGAGTGCTTCGTGCGCATGCAGCGGCCCGCAGCCTGACGCTGGCCCCTGTAGGAGCGGCCTTGTGCCGCGAAAGGGCTGCGCAGCAGCCCCGCGATTTATGTGCTAATGCAGAAATCTGGGGGCCGCTTTGCGGCCCTTTCGCGGCACAAGGCCGCTCCTACAGGGAATGTGCAAGCCCGCAGGATATGGGGCGTTCTAGCGGTTAAGCCGTACCCGCACCATCCGACCCTGCGCCACCGTCGCCTCCAGCACCTGCCCTTGCAGCGGCAACAGATCACCGATCAGCAAGTTCTGCAGCAACGCCTTGCCGTCGAAGCGGTTGCCGCCGATCTCGACGTCGCGGATACCTTCGACCCGCACCACCGCCTTGCCCACTTGCCCCAGGCGGTTGCCGCTGATCAGCAGCGGCCCTGGTAGCGGCGCGGCATTGCGCAGGCTGACGGCGTACTCGGGGGTGTTGCCGATGCGGTTGCCGACCAGCGCCAGGGCGCCGACTTCGCTGGCATCCACCGCGCTGCCCTGGCTGCTGGCCAGCAGGTTGTCGTCGATCAGCAACGGGGCAGCCGGCGTCGGCGCGAGGTTGCGCAACTGGATGCCATTGCCGCGGCTGGCGCCGATGCTGTTGCCGGCCACCAGCACGGCGCCACGCTGGTCGCTGATCTCGATGGCGGCCTTGGCGGCGCCGAGGATCAGGTTGTCTTCGATCAGCGCGCGGGTCTGCCCGCGCAGACGCACGCCGCTGTTGTTGTCGATGCCGCGCAGCTGGTTGCCGTGCAGGTCGAGCTGGCTGTCGCGGGCGTCGACGGCGTATTGCTGGGCGCGTTCGAACTGGCTGTTGGCGATGGTCGCCTGGCTGTGTTGCAGCTCCACCGCCGTGGACAACTCACTGAACCGGCTGCCCTCGATCAGCAGCGTGGCCGGGCGGGTGCCGGCGGCTTGCTGGGTACTGAGCGCGGTGGTCAGGCCACGGGACAGGTTGGCGTTGTAGCCCAGGCGGTTGAGGGTGGAGCCGATCACCTGGGTATGGCTGCCGGCCCAAGCCACCACGAACGGCCGCCAGGCGCGGTCGGTGTTGCCGGCCTTGTCGCCGGCCACGCTTTCCAGGGTCGACTGATTCAGCCCCAGCCAGCCCTGGTTGATCAGCGCGGTGCCGGAGTAGCTGTACAGGTAGAGGCTGGTGCCTTCGAGCTGCAGCCCGGCATCGCTGCCGATCATCAGCGGGTAGCTGAGCAGGTAGCCGTCCTTGTAGCGCTTGAGGATGCGCGCATCGCCCAGGGTCGCCTCCAGCTGCGCCAGGGTGATGCTGCCACCGCGCAGTACCACGGCCTGCGGGTGGTGTGCCTGGTAGCCGGCAATGGCGCGGAACAGGCCATTGTTGACGAAGGGTTCGAATGGCCAGCTGCCGGCCTGGGCGGAAAACATCGGTTGCAGGCTGACGCTGGCGCGGCCGACGGGTGGCGCGCGGCGGGCCTGTTCGAAGCTCACCGCCTGGCGGGCCTGCTGGCGCAGCTGGGTCAGCTGTGCCTGATGTTGTTGCGGGCTCAGGGTGTCCAGCACCGGGTTGGCGGGCAGCGCCTGGCTGGCGGCCTGGGCGGCGCCGGCCAGCAGCAGGGCGGTCAGGCAGCTGAGGGATATGCGGGTGAACGGTGCCATGGGACGCATCCTTGTTCAGGGCAGGTTGGGGTAGACCGGTTTCAGCGGGCCACCGAGCTGGCTGTAGTTGTCCACTTCGCCGTCCTCGCTGTCATACAGCTGGCGGGCCAGGCGGTGGCCAGGCTCGCGGGCGAGGAACGGGATCAGCCAGGCCATCTTGTAGGGCGCCACGTCTTCCTGGGCCTGGCCCTTGAGCTCGGGCAGGTCGTGCGGATCGAGCACGCTGCGGGCGGCGAAGTTGGCCAACAGGTCGAGGGTCTGCTGGTCTTCGGCGCTCCAGGGCAGGCCATTGGCCCGTGCCGACTCGGCCAGCAGCACCAGCGGCACCAGGGCGTACTGGCTGTAGTTCGAGGCCAGCTTGCTGCGGGCCACTTCCAGCGGCAGGTAGGCGTAGCTGGCGTCGCTGGCGCGCACCGCCTGGGCCAGGCCACGGCGCAGGTTGCCATCGGCCCACTGGATGAAGTCGTCGCGCCCCACCAGCATGCCGGTGGCCGCCACGGCCCAGGCGGCCCAGTAGTCGTGGTTGTTGAAGTACACGCCAGGGGCATCGCGCCGTGGGTCGTACTCGGCGATCACGCGCTCGCCGAGCCGGGTGAACCAGGTTTTTTGTACCTCGTTCAATTGCACCTTGCCGTCGCTGGCTGACTGGGTCAGCAGCACGGCGCCGGCCATGGCTGCCAGCGCCCATTTGCGCGCGGCCATGCCGGTGCTGCTGGCGTCAGGGTTGAGCAGGGCACCGGCTTCGGCCCAGCGCTGCAGCCATTGGTCCTGGCAGGCCAGGGCCATGTTGGCGTCCTGGGGCTTTTTGGCGTTCTGGAAGCGCTTGCCGGCATAGATCAGCCCGCCGATGAACTGCTTGACCTGCTTGCCGATGCGTTCGCTGTCGGCATCGGGGCTGCTGCGCAGGGTGGACTTGCTGGCGTCGCGCTGGTCGTACTTGCTTTGCAGGCGCAGGGTGCCGGTGTAGGGCGATGGGGCCTCCTTGCTGCATTGCAGGGTGCGGTAGTCGGCAATCATGGCCGCTTGCGCGGTGGCGCGCAGGGGCCAGATCGACTGGGCGGCGTGGGTGTGGGGTGGTAGAAGGGCAAATATGAGCAGCAGCAAGATCCCCGGGGCCGCTTTGCGGCCCATCGCCGGCAAGCCGGCTCCCACAGTGTCCGTGTTCAACTTGTTACCTGTGGGAGCTGGCTTGCCAGCGATGGGCCGCAAAGCGGCCCCGTTTGCGTTCATCACAGGCACAGTCGCGTCTCCACATCGGTGGCCGCCGTACCCGCCTTGGTCGGCTCAAGGAACACCGACAACAGGTTGGCACCGGCAAACTCGGGCGCCTTGCTCAGCTCCAGGTAATACTGGCCGCCACTCACCGCCGCCTCGCGGCGGAACCACACCTTGTCGCGGGCGCCATTGTCGTAATACACGATGATGTAGAAATCGCGCACGTTCTTGTCGCTCAGGCGGATATCCAGGAAGCCCTGCGCACCGCTCAGTGCCTGGCGCGCGTTGCCGGCGTTGCTCAGCAGCTCGATGCGCTCGCCCACCTTCAGCGCCGGGCGCTGCAGTTTCGATCCCAGGGCTTCTTTCGACGCCTTGCAGCCCCCTTGCACCGCCGGCACCAACTGGCGATACATCAGCGGCGAGTCGAGCCGGTAGTTGGCCGGCAATTCCCAGACGATCAGCTTGGGCGGCGCCTCGGCCTTGTAGTCGCTGGACAGCAGGTACTCCAGCAACGAGCCGTCCTCACCCACGCCGGGCAGGGCGTAGTTGAGGATGTCCACGCCCAGGTACTGCTTGAGGTAACCGTCGAAGTTGAACTGCTTGCTCTCGTCTTCACGGGCGGCGGCATTGCTGTCGCCGACCAGAATCACCTCGGGGTCGGGGGCTTCGTCGAACAGCGCGTCGCTGCTGGTGGCCTGGGGAATGGTCTGGTAGCCGCGTACATACTGGAAACCGTAGTTGTTGCCGCAGATATAGCTCATCGCCAGGTTCAGGGTGCCGTCCTTGGGCACCATCACCCCCGGTTCGGTGCGGTACTGCTTCTTGCTCAGCCCGGCATAGAACGGCTGGCGGCGGATTTCCTCGGCCATCAGCTTGGCCGTGGCCTCGGCACCGGCCGGGGTCCAGTGGTGGTCGCGGCGGAAGAAATACTCCCCCTGGGGTGGTTGCTGCACCAGTTGCATCATCGGTGCCACCACCGCGCCGGCCTGGCGCAGTTGCCCCAGGTAGGCCGCGAGGTTGGCGCTGGCGCGATTGTAGTCGAAGCCGTGCAGCTGGTCGCCTTGCAGCTTGTCGCGGTGCATCAGGCCGCGGGTCGGCTGGATGGCCATGGCCACCTGGATGCCCTGCTTGTGAAAGGCCTGCATCAGCCGGGCGAACTCCGGGCGCATGGGCGCAGGTATGCCGAAGTCGTTGGTCAGGTCGACCATCGAGCGGAACAGCCAGCGCTCCTTGCCGGGGACGATCTGGCGCATCAGCTTCATGCGCCCTTCGGCATAGTGCTGCGGGTCGGCCAGGGCCGGGCAGGCCATGCACTGCAGGTTCTCGCAGTTGGCTTTGCCGGCCGGTTCGGCGGCCTGGCCGGGCAGGCTCAGCAGGGCGAGGGCGGCCGCCAGGCCAAGGGGGAGGAGGGTGTTCATGGGCCAGTCATCCTTGCGTGTGGCGCTGCGTCACTCGGTGGGGTCGATGCTGTTGGCCAGGCTCAGGCTGCGGTTGCCCGGCAGCAGCACGTAGCTGTACGAACGGCCTTTCTTGAGGAACAGCTCGTCGAAGCTGGCCACCTGCTTGTCGGCCACGTAGGCGGCGAAGTCGATCTTGATCTCGTTGACCATGCGCGTGCCGGTCTGGCCGTTACCCAGCGGCTTGACCACCTCGTGCTTGCCGTCGGCGGTGCGCAGCATGGCCTCGGCCGGGGTGAGGTTGTAGAACGCCACTTGGGCTTTTTTCGGCTCGTTGACGTACTGGTCGGCGATCAGCTTGAGCTGCTGGCCGTCATACACCACGGTGCTGGCGGCATTGGCCACCAGGGTGGGTTCGATGGCCTTGGCGCCGATGCCGATCCGGTGGGCGCCGGCGGGCACGAAGCGGTAACCGCTGAGCTGGCCCGGGGCGACCTTCTGTGGGTTGACCTTGCCGCTCAGGGTCACGTCGACACTGCTGGCGGACAGGTTGAGTACACGCACGAACGCAGAGTCGGCCGGGGCCACGGCGTCGTACAGGTCGGCATTGCCTTCGGCGGCGAAGGTGGTGTGGCTGGCAACGGCCAGGGCGAGGGCGGTAAACAACGGCGAAAGCTTCATCGGGTTCTCCTTGAAACGTCAGAAATGCGTGGGCTGGGCGCTGCGGCTGAGCGCGCCGGGGCGGTGGGCAAGCAGGGTACGCAGGGGGAATTCCCAGACCACGGTGTCGATCTGCGGGTTGTTCAGCTGGTCACTGGCCAGGAACTGGTTCATCGCCTCGAACGGCCCGCGGGCCTCCACGGCGATGGACAGCAGGTCACGGTTGAGCGCCTCCTTGAGGAAGCCGACGAAGTTCCAGTCGTCGATCTTGCTGTAGCTGGTGCCCACCAGCAGCAGGCCCTGGTCCTGTTCGGCGAACAGGTCGTCGCTGTCCTGGGTGGCCTTGAGGGTTTCGTACAGCTCGATGGTGCTGGCGCCGAACTGCGGGGCCAGGCGCGCATGGTCGAACTGCAGGTAGTTCATCAGGTCGCCCTTGATGCTTTTCTCGGCAGTCTTGTGCGAGACATACACCTGGTCGCCCAGCAACTGCGGGCGCTGGCGTGCCAGTTCGTAGGCCGACAGCCGTGCGCCGTCCGGGCTCCAGTGGGTGTCGGACTTGAGGAACAGGCCGGGCCCGGCGAGGTTGCGCAGGTAGGCCGCACGCAGGGGCACCACGTCCAGCTGGCGCGCCTGCAGGTCGCCGACGAAGCGGTCGTAGAGGCCAGCCACCCGCGGGTCGAAGGCGCGCTCGGCGTGCTCGGCATAGATGTCCAGCTTCATCGGCAGCGGCAGCAGCACCAGGTGCTTGCCGTGCTCGGCCAGCTGTTGCGCGACCTTGCTGATCTGCGCCAGCTGGCTTTGCAGGTTGGCGTCGAGGTCGTTGGGCACGCGGTATTCCTGGTTGCTGTACAGCCAGCCGTCGTTGCCCAGCACCACGCCCTTGGTGCCTTCACCGAACAGCTGGAACTGGGCATCGGCCCACAGCTGCACCGACGGCTCGCGCAGGAAGAAGCGCTTGTCGTAGCTCTGCTCGAACTTGCGCAGCAGCTTGCCGTCGACGAACAGGTTCCAGCTGTCGGTCTGGGTGCGGGCAAAGCTCAGCACTGGGGGCAGCGAGTAGACGAACATCGCTGCCAGGGCCAGGGCGAAGACCACACCGTTGGCCTTGCTGGCCGAATTCATTACTGGGTACATGGCATTTCCACTGAACAGTAAGTTGATTCATTGATCGACACGGCCCCCTGTAGGAGCGGGCTTGCCCCGCGATCGAGGCGACGCGGTGCATGACACCGGCTGCGCCGGTGTTCGCGGGGCAAGCCCGCTCCTACAGGGGGCATCTCAAGCCTTGCCCTAGAACTGGAAATACAGGAACGGCGAGAACGAGTTGGCGGCCAGGCTGCTCAAAGCCAGCAGAAAACCGGCCCACAGCAGCAGGCTGTGCAACACCCCGACATGGCGCATGAAGTAGCCGTCCTTGTTGCCGGCGTAGTAGCGCACGTTGTTGATGCCGGCCAGGATCAGCCAGGCGAATGCCACCAGGGCGAAGGCCATGGCCATCTGCGAGGCGCCGAGCACGTACAGCTCCAGCGAGCCGAAACCGTTGACGCCCAGCAGTGCCTGGTAGATGTCCAGGCTGTGGCGCAGGTCCATGGTGAAGAACAGCGGCATGCTCAGCACGATCAGCAGCCCGGTGCGCAGGTTGCGCCACAGGTGGTAGGGCGTGGTGACCTTGGTCGCCAGGTTGTACTTGCGCTCCAGCACCATGCCGATGCCGAAGAACAGCCCCCAGCAGATGAACGCGAAGCTCGCGCCGTGCCACAGCCCCGACAGCAGCATGGTCCAGACCAGCGCCGGCAGGGCGCCGGCCACGCGCTTGCGCACCAGCGGCAGGTACACGTAGTCGCGCAGGAAATGCGCCAGGGTCATGTGCCAGCGCGACCAGAACTCGGTGATGCTCTGCGACACATAGGGCTGGTTGAAGTTTTCCGGGAAGCGAAAGCCCATCATCAACGCCAGGCCCAGGGCCATGTGGCTGTAGCCGGCGAAGTCGAAGTACAGCTGCAGGGTCGACACCACCAGGCCGAACCAGGCATCGGCGAACTGCAGGGTGCCTTCGCCGACGAACAGCACGTTGATCGGCGCCAGGCGATCGGCGATCAGTACTTTCATGATGAAACCGAGCATGAAGCGGCACACGCCCAGCGAGAACAGTTCCAGCGAATGGGTACGCTGGCGCAGCTGCGGCGCCAGCTGGCTGTAGCGCAGGATCGGCCCGGCCACCAGGTGCGGGAACAGCGCGACGAAGGCGGCAAAGTCGATGAAGCTGCGCGTGGGCGTGGCGTCCTTGCGGTAGATGTCGACGATGTAGCTCAGGGCATGGAACACGTAGAACGAGATGCCCAGCGGCAGGAAGATGTTCTCCAGGGTCCAGGTGTTGATGCCCAGCGGCGCCAGCAGCAAGGCCAGCACTTCGGCGCCGAAATTGGCGTACTTGAAGTAGCCCAGGGTGGCCAGGTTGCCAGCCACGCCCAGCCACAGCAGACGCAGGGCCACGCGTTTGTCGCCGGCATCCAGGCGCGCCTTGATGCGCAGCCCGAACCAGTAGTTCCAGTAGGTGATGGCGATGAACAGCAGCAAGAAGTCCGGGCGCCACCAGGCGTAGAAGATGTAGCTGGCGGCGACGATCACCAGCGAGCGCCACTGCGGCCGGGCCAGGTAGTAGATGGCCAGGAACAGCGGCAGGTAGAGGAACAGGAATACGTTGGAAGCGAAGATCATGGCCTGGCCCTCGGGTTAGTAGCTGATCACCACGCCGACGCTCAGCTGGTAGTCATCACCGGTGTTCAGTGCGCTGCCGGCGTTGAGGTAGCTGGCGCTGACCAGGGTGTTGACGTCCAGGTGCTTGCCGTCGAGGGCCACGGGGAACATCTTCCAGTAGTAGTTGAGGTCGATCATCTGCCCCACGTTGTCCCCCTTGCCGTACAGGTCGGCGCCTTGCAGTTGCCGGCGCTGGGCGCGGGCGTCGGCGGCCATGCGGATCGGCAGCTCGCCGTTCTCGTTGCGCAGGTTGAGCTGGGTGACGCGCAGGTCGAGGGCGCTGCGCGGGGTGGGGCGGGTTTCCAGGGCGATGCCGTAGTAGCTGAGGTTGCGCAGGTCGAGGGCGACGAACGAACTGGTCAGGCGGGTGCTGTAGGAACCCTGGCGAGTGATGCGGTCGGACTGGATCGGGTTCAGGCGGAAACCGTCGTTGTCATCGCTCGGCTTGTCGGTCAGGCCGCCGCGCAAGGCCACCCGCGGGGTCCACGGCAGGCTGTCGAAACGCTTGCCCACTTCACCCAGCGCGGCCCAGCCGCGGCTGGAGTGGCCGGTAGTGGTCTGACCGTTGCCGTCGGTGTTGTCCATGCGGCCATCGAGCGCCGCCAGTTCCAGGTGGTAGTCGCTCGACCAGGGCAACTTGTCGCCCTTGAAGAACAGGCCGTAGCGCCAGCCCTTGAAGTCGTAGCGGTCGTCGCGGTCGTGGCCGCTGCGGTCGTTCTCCTGCATCAGCCGTATGCCGGCCTGGTTGTGGGTGCTCCAGCGATAGGCGTACTGGCCCATCAGGTACAGCGTGCGTTCTTCGCTGGCGGCCAGCGAATTGACGTCGGTGTTGTAGTTGTGGAACTTCTGCCCCACCGCGATGAAGGCGTCGCTGAAGGTGTCCTGGTAGTTGAAGCGCAGCGACTCCAGGCTGTCGTCCCACCAGAGGCCGTAGTCGTCGTAGAAGCGCTGGCGGCCGAACGACAGCGACAGGCGCGGGTCATCGCCGATCAGGTTGCGCTTGACGTACAGCTCGCGCATTTCGGCGTACCAGCCTTCGGGTTGCTCGCGTTCGTTGTCGTTGCTCGATTCGTTGGCAATGTTGCTCGATTGGCTGGAGTCGTAGTTCAGCCACACGCGGCCATAGACCATCCACTTGGCCCAGCGTTTTTCCGGTGAGTACCAGGCGAACGACGGCTCGTAGCGCAGGCTGTAGAAGGTCTCGCGGTCACGGCCGACCTGCGAATCCTCCGGGCCGTAGCCGGTCTGCACGGTGAGTTTGTTGAACACTTCCGAGGTGATCACCGGCTCGCTGCCGTCGGCGCTGGCCACGCGCACCGATGCGTTGCTGTCGGCCTCGGGGCCGGTGATCTCTTCCAGCGCCAGGGCCGCCGGCAACGGTGCCAGGGCCAGCAGGGCGCCGAGCAGGGGGTGATGGGCTTTCACAGGGTTGCCTCCTTCAACAGGTCGTTGCGCGCCGCCAGGGCGCGCTCGATTTCATCCTTGGGCAGGGTCTTGTCCAGCCGGCGCAGCAGGCCACGGGCACGGGTTTCGCCAAGGTCCAGGGCGATGCGCGCATAGGTGTAGGCCTTGACCGGGTCGTGGCAGATGGCCCGGCCACGCGAATAGACGGTGGCCATGCGGTACCAGGCGGCGGTCGAACCTTGCTCGGCCTGGGTTTTCCAGATGGCGAGGGCACGCTCCTGGTCGGGCTGGTCGAGGCCGCCCTTGCTGTAAAGGTCGCCTTGCAGCAGGCGGGCGTCCCGGTAGTTGGCGGCGATCAGTTCGTCGATCAGCACCTGGGCCTTTTGCGGGTCGAGGGTCAGCCAGTTGTTGACCATGTACAGCGCGGCATCCAGCGCCTTGGCCCGAATCGGGTCCTTGGCGCGCACCTGGCCGATCAGCGCCTGGACTTCTTCGGCGTTGTGCTCGGTGGGGTTGGAGATCATGAAGTTGGCCTTGGAGATCAGCGCCGGCAGGTAGCCACGGGCGACAGCGTTGTCCATCCAGCGCTGTACTTCGGCGATGCCGGCGGCGCGCGCCTCGTCATTGGCTTTATCGCGGGCCTGCTGTTCGGGCGTGGGGGCGAGCTTGGGCCCCATGGCCGTGCCCTGGCGTTGCTCGCGCTCGGCATCCAGTTCGGCGCGCTGCACGCCGTGGATGTTGTCCAGCAGTGCGCCGATGCGCTGCACCACCTCCACCGGCAGGCTGGCCATCTGTGGCTCCAGGCTGCGAGCGAAGGCGAGGAAGGCCGGGTCCTGGCGTTCGCCGAGGAAACGGTAGTAACGGTCGATGGCGCGCGGGTCGATGCGTGCGGCCTGCTGGTACCAGCGCTCGGCTGCCGCGAGGTCGCCCTGGCGCTCGGCCACCACGGCGCGGTACAGCTCGGGCCGGCAGTTGAGCAGGCAGCTCTGTTCGTACAGCCCCAGCAGCTGTGCGGCGCGCTCGCCGGGGAACAGCTGCGGGTACACCAGGAACACTTCCAGGCTGGTGCTGGTGCTGCGCGGGTCGAGGTCGTTGGGGTAGCGCGTCAGGGCCTGGCGCATCCAATCCTGCTGGCTGTGCTGCAGGTTCGGCGTGCGCTCGAGCAGGCGCGCCAGCGAGGCCAGTGCCGGCACCTGGCCCTGGCCATCGGCGAAGGCTTCCTGGTAGAGGCGGATGATCTCCTGGCGACTGGCCCCGTCGTTGCCGGCCAGCACGTCACCGAGCAGTTGCTTGGAGGCCAGGTCGCCGCGTGCGGCGAGCTCGCGTAGGTCGGCGGTAACGTCGGCGCTCGGGTCCTTGTACAGCGCGTAGCGCACCTGTTCCAGGCTCTGCCCGGCGCTGGCGGCACCCAGCCAGGCCAGGCCGAGGCCTGCCAGCAAAAGGCGCGGGGCGTTCTTGGCGTTCATGGCCGGCCCTCAGTTGGCGCTGCCGAACGGCAGGCCGAGGTACAGGTCCACCGCCACCGCCTTCTGGTAGGCCACGGCCGGCAGCGGGCTGTCCGGCAGGATGGTCAGCGCCAGGTTGCGGTTCACTTCATCGGAGCGGGCGTCCACCACCTTGCCGCTGAAGTGCTGGTCGAGGCCGAACACCTGCATGTCCACCGAGCGCACGCGGCTGACATCGGCGAGCTTGTCGAACGGCACGTTGGCGCGCACGAACAGGCCTTGGTCCTTGGGCAGCAGGTGCATCATCGGCGCGGCCTTGTAGCCATAGCCGTCGAGCGGTTGCGTCGGGTACCAGACCAGGCAGTCGCACGGGCTGTTGATCACCGTCTCGATGGTGGCGCGGCCGAGCAGTGCCTGCAGGTCGCCCGGGGCGAGATCCGCCAGGGCTTTCATGTCGGCCGGGCTGGTGAAGCTGGTGGCCAGCTGGGTGGAGATGCTCGCCAGCGGCTGGCCGGCCTGCACCTCGCTGGTGCCGGTGGGCAGCAGGTATTTCACGTAGCCGTTGTCCGGCATGCTGATCAGCTGGGCGTTGCTGGCCACCGTGGCCTGCACCGCCGGTACGCGGAAGAACAGCAGGTAGCCCTTGTACGCGACGAAGCCCAGCGCGGCGATGCCGGCGGCGCTGAACAGCGCGGTGCCGGCCAGTGCCTTGAAGCGGTCGCCCGCCGTGCGCGCGCTGGCCTGCTTGTGCTTGCGCTCCTTGATGTAGTTCTCGCGCTGCATCACGTTGAACAGGCCGTTGATGTCGGCGATCTCACCCGACAGGTAGGCGCTGATCAGGTAGCGCAGGATGTCGCGCTTCTGTGCGTCGAGGTCGACGAACTGGGCGCCCACCTCCTTGCCGCGCTGGGAGACGATGCGCAGCTTGGCGTCGATCGACAGGTCGACCTGGTTCAGGCGCAACTGGATCGACGCGTCGTACAGCGCGCCGATGCTCAGCGGCGCCTCGTGCAACAAGCCGATGCCGCCCAGCGAGATGTCCGCAAGCTCTGCCTCGAACGGCTCACGGCCGTTGCCGGCCAGGCGCACCCGGGCGTTCATGCGGGTGCGCACGTACTGACGTTCGTCGATCGCTTCGTGGACGATGTTGGCCGGGGCCGTGGGGGTATTCGAGCTACTCATGTGCAGGCGCCTTTCCTTAACGTTGCGTGAGTTCAAGCAGTACGGTGATGACCCCGAAGAAGATGGCGATGGAGGAGCACAGCATCGCCTTCGAGGACCAGCGGTTGAGGCGGGCGTCGAAACCGACGCTGCCGGTGGCCAGGGTGGTCTTCTGCCGCGTCCAGCTTTGCTGGTCCATGTGGAACATCGCGTAGACCTTCATCAGCGAACCGACGATCTGGTTGTAATAGAGAACGAAGGGGTACATCGGGCTGACCGGGTGCCCGGCGAAGACGAACAGCACCGTCACCAGGCTGCGCGAGATCAGCACCCAGAACAGGTACACCAGCAGGTACTGGATGCCGAACACCAGGCCGGCCACCAGCGAGGCGGTCAGGCCCATCAGGCAGGTCCACATCGACACGCGCTGGTCGAGCAGCACGTACAGGGTGAACAACCCCAGGCGTGCGCGGCCGAGCAGGGCGGTGGCGCGGAAGTTCTGCCGCAGCGAGTTGCCGTACCAGCGGAACATCAACTGGCGGGTGGCGACCCAGAAGCTGTCGCTGGGCGGGTGCTCGACGGTCAGGGTATGGCTGTCGGGCACGTAGAAGGTGTCCCAGCCGGCGCGCATCAGGCTCAGCCAGCTCGACTTGTCATCGCCGGTGAGGAACTGGAAGCGGCCCAGGCGCCAGTGTTCGAGAAAGTCCGCTTCGACATCGCGGATGAACGCGGGGTCGGTCATCACGCTGGCGCGGAAGAACGACAGCCGCCCGGTGAGGGTCAGCACCCGGTGCGACAGGGCCATCGAGCACATGTTGATGTGGCGCTGGACGAAGCGCATCGAGTGCCACTGGCGCATCCAGCGGCTGCCTTCGACCTCGCAGAATTCGTTGGTGGTCAGGCCGCCGACGTTGGGTAGCAGGGCGAACAGCTTGACCGCCCGCTCGACGCAGCCGGGCAGCATCATGGTGTCGCCGTCGACCACGCCGACCACCGCGTCCTCCAGCGGCATCTGCCGTGACAGGGCACGGAAGGCATGGGCCAGGCCATCGCGTTTGCCGGTGCCGCGGGCGCGCACGATCACCAGGCCGATGTCGTCGCGGCCCTGCACTTCGTTGCGCATGATGTCCTTGATGAACTGCTCGTCGCCTTTCTCGACGATCGAGGCGATCACCGTGCACGGCACGTTCAGCCGCTGCACCTCCTGGAACACCGACTGGTACACCTTGAAGGTGGTGTGGGTGGGGATGCGAAAGCTGGTGACCACCATGAACATGTGCGCGGGCAGCGCTGCATCGCCCATGCGCTCGACCTGGCGGCGCAGGCGCGGGAACACCCAGTGCAGGAACCACATGCCGCGCAGGTAGTGGAGGATGGCGTTGCCATAGCGCCACATGCCCAGGGTGCCGATGATGAAAATGAACAGATGGTGGTTGGGGTCCAGGTACTGCGGCGCGACCATCTGCGAGGCCAGCGCGATCAGCCCGGCAAGCAGCGCCCAGGCGCAGAAGCTGGCGGCCGCGCGCATGTACCCCGGGGCCGCGAAGGGCCGCTGTTGCTGTCGTTCCATGTCGCTGTTGCTCCTGTGTGCGGGTGCCCGCCGCCAGCGCCCGGCAGGCGCGGCGGCGGGGTGGCATGGGTTACCAGCAGATGCCGTGGTGCCGGGCGTTGCTGGTGCCGGCCATGAACCCGACCAGGTCGACCACCTGCTTGCCGTGGCCCGCTTCCAGGGCCCGGGCGAAGCGCTCGTCGTTGTTGCCCAGCACGATCACCTCGGCCTCGTCGATCACCTGGTCGAGGTCGCTGCGCAGCAGGCTGCTGACGTGCGGGATCTGTTGCTCGATGTACTGGCGGTTGGCGCCGAAGCTGCGGGCATAGTCGACGTTGGCGTCGAAGATGCTCAGCTGGTAGCCCTTGCCGATCAGTTGTTCGGCCAGGGTCAGCAGCGGGCTTTCGCGCAGGTCGTCGCTGCCGGCCTTGAAGGCCAGCCCGAGCAGGGCGATCCTGCGTTTGCCGTGGCGTGTCACCAGGTTGAAGGCGTGTTCCACCTGCTGGCGGTTGCTGGCCATGAGCGAGGCCAGCAGCGGGTGTGCGACGTCCAGCTGGCCGGCGCGGTAGGTGAGGGCGCGCACATCCTTGGGCAGGCACGAGCCGCCGAAGGCGAAGCCTGGGCGCAGGTAGTAACGCGACAGGTTGAGCTTGTAGTCCTGGCAGACCACGTCCATCACCTCGCGGCCATCGACGCCCGAGGCCTTGGCGATGTTGCCGATCTCGTTGGCGAAGCTGACCTTGGTCGCATGCCAGACGTTGCAGGTGTACTTGATCAGCTCGGCGACTTCGATCGACTTGCGGATCACCGGGGCGTCGAGGCCCTGGTACAGGGACTCGAGCAGGTCGCCCGACTGGCGGTCGAGCTCGCCGATCACGGTCATGGCCGGGAAATCGTAGTCCTGGATGGCGGTGCTCTCGCGCAGGAACTCAGGGTTCACTGCTACGCCGAAATCGACCCCGGCCTGCTTGCCCGAGGCTTTTTCCAGGGTCGGGATCACCAGGTTCTTGAGCGTGCCGGGCAGTACCGTGCTGCGTACTACCACGGTATGGCGGCTGCCCTTGTCGCGCAGGGCGGTGCCGATTTCCTGGCAGACCGCTGCCATGTACTTGAGGTCGAGGTCGCCGTTGGCTTTGCTCGGGGTGCCCACGCACAGCAGCGACAGGTCAGTGGCGAGGATCGCCGCCTGCACGTCGGTGGTGCCCCGCAGGCGGCCCTGGCGCACGCCGTCGAGCAGCAGTTGTTCCAGGCCCGGCTCGACGATCGGCGAGCGGCCCTGGTTGATCATGTCGATCTTTGCCTGGGCGATGTCGACGCCCAGCACATGATGCCCGCGGGCCGACAGGCACCCGGCGCATACCGCCCCCACATAACCCAGTCCGAAGATGCTGATGTTCATAGATCCCTCTCCCCAGGCACGGCGCAAGGCCGGCCGAGATACACCGTTCATTAAGTTGTCGTACGTGGCAGACGCGCAGAAATATGCTGCGCTCAAAGGAGGCGAAGCAGGTTGTTTCTTGGTGGTCTATTTACATCCTAAGGATATTTTTATTGGCACGGCAAGCGTTGATGTTCTGTTGTTTTTAAATAATTTAAAACTCCATTGTTAAAGTATAAAAACCTTTATAAATCAACAATTTAAAGTTTGATGTAAGTTAGGCGTCAAAAAAATGATTGCCTTGTTCGTGCCGGTAAAATGGCGTCAAGGTTGCCGTTTTTCCGATGTTTTCTGCTGTTTTCATGGCTGGCCTTTGCTGTTTTTGCCGTGTTTTTTCATGTTTTTTTCGAACTTTTTATTGTGCGCGGAGCGCTGTCGGCAGGCACTTTCAATGGGGCCGCGCAAAATACCCGGCACTGACGGCTTGCCATGATTGGATCCAATTGGCATAGTGCCGGGCGAATGCATACGCATTCACTCGGGTGCTGGATGCACCTGTTCTGGAATGATGCAGAGGAGGCAAGTAGATGAACGGATTCGGCCCGCGGCTCAGAGAAGAGCGCGAGCGCCTGGGGCTTACCCAGCGTGTTTTTGGTGACATTGGCGGCGTCGAGCCCAATGCCCAGGGCAAATATGAAAGTGGCGAGCGCACCCCGCGCATGGACTACCTTGCTGCCGTGGCGGCCAAAGGTGTCGATGCCTTGTATGTGCTGACCGGCGTGCACACCCCCGCACCGCTGGACTGCCTGACCGCTGACGAAGACCGTCTGCTGGGCGCTTTCCGGCGTATGCCCGTGGCCGACCAGGCCGCCGTCTGGCACCTGTTGCACCGCCTGGCGGGCGAGGTGGGCGGCGTTGAACGGGTGCCGATGCGTCGTCCGGAATACCAGGCGTTTTTTCAGGACGGTTTGCGCTAGGTTGCTTGTGAAAAATTTTGTTAAGGTGGCGGGATCCAATCGCCCCACTAATGAGGTGTCTGCTTGATTAGGGTCCTGGTGGTCGACGATCACGATCTGGTGCGTACCGGCATTACGCGCATGCTGGCCGACATCGATGGCCTGCAAGTGGTGGGGGAGGCGGACTCGGGTGAGTCCGCCCTCAAGCTTGCCCGCGAGCTCAAGCCGGACGTGGTTCTGATGGACGTGAAAATGCCAGGGATCGGCGGCCTTGAAGCAACCCGCAAACTGTTGCGCAGCCAGCCGGACACCAAAGTGGTGGCGGTAACCGTGTGCGAGGAAGACCCGTTCCCCACTCGCCTGATGCAGGCAGGGGCCGCCGGCTACCTGACCAAGGGCGCTGGGCTCGACGAAATGGTCCAGGCCATCCGCCTGGCGTTTGCCGGCCAGCGCTACATCAGCCCGCAGATTGCCCAGCAACTGGCGCTCAAGTCGTTCCAGCCCCAGGGCTCGCCGTTCGATACCCTTTCGGAGCGGGAAATCCAGATCGCCCTGATGATCGTCGGTTGCCAGAAAGTGCAGATCATCTCTGACAAGTTGTGTCTGTCCCCCAAGACCGTCAATACTTACCGTTATCGAATCTTCGAAAAACTCTCGGTTACCAGCGACGTCGAACTGACCTTGCTGGCCGTTCGCCACGGTATGGTCGACGCAAGTCTTTAAACGCACCCATGTCACAACCTTTTGATGCCAGCGCGTTCCTGGCGACCTGCAGTGGTCGCCCGGGCGTGTACCAGATGTTCGACAGCGAGGCGCGGCTGCTCTACGTGGGCAAGGCCAAGAACCTCAAGAAGCGTTTGGCCAGCTATTTCCGCAAGACCGGCCTGGCGCCCAAGACTGCCGCACTGGTGGGGCGCATCGCCCAGGTCGAGACCACCATCACCGCCAATGAGACCGAAGCGCTGCTGCTTGAGCAGACGCTGATCAAGGCGTGGCGGCCGCCTTACAACATCCTGCTGCGCGACGATAAGTCCTACCCCTATGTATTCCTCTCCGACGGTGAATTCCCGCGCCTGGGCATCCACCGTGGCGCCAAGAAAGCCAAGGGCCGCTACTTCGGCCCTTACCCCAGCGCCGGCGCCATTCGCGAAAGCCTGAGCCTGTTGCAGAAGGCCTTCTCGGTGCGCCAGTGCGAGGACAGCTATTACGCCAACCGCACCCGGCCCTGCCTGCAGTACCAGATCAAACGCTGCAAGGCGCCTTGCGTGGGCCTGGTCGAGCCGGCCGAGTATGCCGAGGACGTGCGGCACTCGGTGATGTTCCTCGAAGGGCGCAGCCAGCAACTGGGCAACGAGCTCAATGCCGAGATGGAAAAGGCCGCCATGGTCCTGAACTTCGAAAAGGCCGCCGAGCTGCGTGACCAGATCGCGCTGCTGCGCCGGGTCCAGGACCAGCAGTACATGGAAGGCGGCTCCGGCGACGTGGATGTGGTGGCGGCCTTCGTCAACCCCGGCGGCGCCTGCGTGCACCTGATCAGCGTGCGCGGCGGGCGGGTGCTGGGCAGCAAGAACTTCTTCCCCCAGGTGGGCATCGAGGAGGAGGTGGCCGAGGTCATGGCCGCGTTCCTTTCCCAGTACTACCTGGGCAATGCCGAACGCGAACTGCCGGGCGAGCTGATCGTCAATGTGGTGCACGAGGATTTCGCGGCAATCAGTGAAGCCGTACAGACCCTGCGCGGCCGCGAGCTGAGCATCAGCCACCGGGTGCGCGGCACCCGCGCGCGCTGGCAGCAGCTGGCGGTGACCAACGCCGAACAAGCGCTCAATGCCCGCCTGGCCAACCGCCAGCACATGGCCGCGCGCTTCGAGGCATTGGCCCAGGTGCTGGACCTGGATGAAGTCCCGCAGCGCCTGGAGTGCTACGACATCAGCCATTCCAGCGGCGAGGCCACGGTGGCCTCGTGCGTGGTGTTCGGCCCCGAAGGCCCGCTCAAGTCCGACTACCGCCGCTTCAACATCGAAGGCGTGACCGCCGGCGACGACTACGCCGCCATGCACCAGGCCCTGTTGCGCCGCTACGGGCGCATCAAGGACGGCGAGGGCAAGCTGCCCGACGTACTGCTGGTGGACGGCGGCAAGGGCCAGTTGAACATGGCCCGCGACGTGATGCAGGAACTGGGCTTCGCCGACCTTACCCTGCTCGGCGTGGCCAAGGGCGTGACCCGCAAGGCCGGTTTCGAAACCCTGTACCTGAACGACGTGGCCCACGAGTTCACCCTCAAGGGCGACAACCCGGCGCTGCACCTGATCCAGCAGATCCGCGACGAAGCCCACCGTTTCGCCATCACCGGCCACCGCGCCAGGCGCGGCAAGGCCCGCCGCACCTCCAGCCTGGAAGACGTGGCCGGGGTAGGGCCCAAGCGCCGGCGCGAGCTGCTGAAACATTTCGGCGGCCTGCAGGAGCTCAACCGCGCCAGTATCGACGAGATCGCCAAGGCCCCCGGCATCAGTAAAAAGCTTGCCGAGTCGATTTATGCGAGCCTGCATAGCGAGTAGAATGCCGGGCTCAACTCGCAGCCAGTCGTACCGATGAATATTCCAAACCTGCTCACCGTTCTACGCGTCCTGCTCATTCCGATCTTCATCCTGCTGTTCTATGTGCCCTATCACTGGAGCTACATGGCCGCCAGCACGGTGTTCGCCATCGCCGCCGCCACCGACTGGCTGGACGGCTACCTGGCCCGTCGGCTGCAGCAGAGCACACCGTTCGGCGCCTTCCTCGACCCGGTGGCGGACAAGCTGATGGTCGCCGTGGCGCTGGTGCTGCTGGTGCAGGTGCACGCCAACTTCTGGCTCACGTTGCCGGCGGCGGTGATCATCGGCCGCGAGATCGTGGTTTCGGCGTTGCGCGAGTGGATGGCCGAGCTGGGGGCGAGGGCGCATGTGGCGGTGTCCAGCCTGGGCAAATGGAAAACCGCCGCGCAGATGCTGGCGCTGGTGATCCTGCTGGCCAACCCGCCGGCCATGACCTTCTGGGTGGCACTGGGCTACGGCCTGCTGCTGGTGGCCGCCGGCCTGACCCTGTGGTCGATGGTGCACTACCTGGTCGCCGCCTGGCCGCACCTGCGCGAAGGTTCTGAGCAGAAATAAAACTTTTTTGAATCAAGGGGTTGACGCCGTTCTACAAATCGCTAGAATGGCCCCCATCACGACGCGGGAATAGCTCAGTTGGTAGAGCACGACCTTGCCAAGGTCGGGGTCGCGAGTTCGAGTCTCGTTTCCCGCTCCAAATATAGATCTACAGGGTTCCACGGAAGCCTGTAAGTCGTCGAAGAAAGGGCCGAAAGGCCCTTTTTTCGTTCCTGCGAAAAAGTAATGCAAACCTGCAGAATCCGGACCTTTCACGTCCGCGATCGAGTCCTGTCCGCAAATCAGAACCCTTCCAGCACGATCTTCCCACGTGCCTTGCCACTTTCGATCATGGCGTGGGCGCGCTTGAGGTGCTCGGCGCTGATCGTGCCGTAGTGCTCGCCCAGGGTCGTCTTGAGCACGCCATCGTCGACCAGCTGCGCAACGCGATCGAGCAACTGGTGCTGCTTGATCATGTCCTCGGTCTTGTACAGCGAGCGGGTGAACATGAGCTCCCAGTGCAGCGAAAGTGACTTGCGCTTGAGCGCCATCACATCGAGCTGCAGCGGGTCGTCGATCAACGCCAGCTTGCCTTGTGGGCGAAGCACTTCCACCAGTTGCGGCAGGTAGGTGTCGGTGTGGGTCAGGCTGATGACGTAGTCGATCTGGTTCAGCTTGAGCGCGTCCAACTGAAGCGCGAGCGATGCGCTGTGATCGATGACATGGTGGGCGCCCAGGTCCTTGACCCACGCCTGGGTCTCAGGCCTGGACGCTGTGCCGATCACCGTCAACTGCGTGAGCTTGCTGGCGAGCTGGACCAGGATCGAGCCCACCCCGCCGGCAGCCCCGACCACCAGCAGGCACTGGCCCTTGCCACCGTTTTCCTCGACGCCCAGGCGGTCGAACAGCAGCTCCCAGGCGGTAATCGAGGTGAGGGGCAGGGCGGCGGCGCTGGCGTTGTCCAGGCTGCGGGGCTTGTGCCCGACGATGCGCTCATCCACAACGTGGAATTCGCTGTAGCTGCCAGGGCGATCAATGGCCCCGGCGTAGAACACTTCATCACCCGGCTGGAACAACGTCACTTGGTCGCCGATCTCGCGGACGACACCAACGGCATCCCAGCCCAGCACTTGCGGGTGTTCACCCCCGCGGCTGGCGCGGATCTTGGTATCGACCGGGTTGACGGCGATGGCCTGGACTTCGACCAGCAGGTCCCGTGCACCGGGTTTTGGCTTGGGCAGTTCCGCGTCGTACAGCGATTGCGGATCCTGGATCGGCAAAGCGGGTTGGGTGTAAACGACGGCCTTCATTGGCGCTTCCTCTAGGGTGTGGGGGCAGGTGCTGGGAGTCGATTCAGACGATAAACAGCCTGAAACGCGCAAGACGTAGTTGCCCGCAGTGAAAATGGTTTGAAGCGTCGTGGTCGGGCGCTTCACATGGCCACGCCTTGCCGGGCAGTACGAGCAGCGGCAGGGGCCTGGCCATGAGGCGAGTCATGTAGCGCTCTCCTTCGAAGGGATCACTTGGCACTGTAGCGCGGGGCGAGCCGGTTGCTGGACAGCTTGTCGAACAGGGCCTGGCGGCTGGCCTGGTACTGGTTGAAGGCTTGCAGGTCGTGCAGCGACGGCAGGGAGATCAGCACGCCGTTGTCGAAGTCCTGCAGCGCGCCGTCCACCAGGTCCTCGGCCGACATCACGATGGCGGGGTCGAGGTTCTCCAGCGGCAAGCCGCCGATCTGCCAGAAGTCGGTCGCGGTGGCGCCAGGCAATACCGCCTGGACCTGCACGCCCTTGCCCGCCAGCTCCTGGTTCAGCGCCTGGGTAAACGCCGTGACATAGGCCTTGCTGCCGCCGTACACGCCGTTGAGCAGCTCTGGCGCCAGGCTGACGATGGACGAGATGTTGATGACTGCGCCTTGCTGGCGGGCGGCGAAACCAGGCACGGCCGCGTAGGTGAGGCGGGTGAGGGCGGTGACGTTGAGGCTGATCATCTCGGCCATGCGCTCGACGTCGCTCTCCAGCAGGCTGGTGTGGGTGCCGATGCCCGCGTTGTTCACCAGCACGTTGATGCTGGCATCCTCGCGCAGCTTGCGCTCGACCCTGGCCAGGTCGTCGGGGTTGGCAAGGTCCGCCGGGAACACTTCGACGTTCTGCCGGGTTTCGCTGGTGAGCCGGTCGGCGAGGGCGTTCAGCCGCTCGCGGTTGCGCGCCACCAGCACCAGGTCATAGCCGCGGCGGGCCAGGCGCTCTGCGTAGATCGAACCGATGCCGGAGGAAGCGCCTGTGATGAGCGCGGTGCCTTTGAATTGCTGCGTCATGGTGATGCTCCGTTGCTGGGGTGTGGTGCCATGATGCAGAATGCGGCCTGTGTCTTAAATGACGCATAGGGTATGGTTTAAGGACATAGACCAGAGGAACTTCACGATGCACCGGGTCGGCTACCTGATTACCGAAGGCTTCCAGGTCATGTCCCTGGCGACGCAAGCCGTGTTCGAGTTCGCCAACATCGTGGCGGGCGAAACGGTGTACCGGATCCAGAACTTCTCCATCGATGGCGGTACGGTGCGCTCCTCCCTGGGGATGTACATCGACACGCTGCCCCTCGGCGCGCCGGGCCTGGCCGACACCTGGATGGTCACCGGTACGCTGACGCCACTGACACCCCCCGAAGACGCGGTGCTGGCCAGCGTGCGTGGCTTCGTCGACGGTGCGCGCCGCACCGCCGGCCTGTGCACCGGCTGCTTCGTGCTGGCTCAGGCCGGCGTGCTGGACGGCCGGCGCGCAACCACCCACTGGGCTTATGCGCCCAAGCTGCGCGAGCTGTACCCACAGGTGGACGTGGAGGAAGACCGGATTTTCATCGTTGATGGCCCGATCTGGACCTCCGCCGGCATGACCGCTGCCCTGGACATGGCGTTGGGCATGGTCGAGAAGGACCTGGGGGCCGAGCTGGCCCGCTCGGTGGCGCACAAGCTGGTCATGCACCAACGCCGTTCCGGCGGGCAATCCCAGCATTCCGAGCTGCTGTCGCTGTCGCCTAAATCGGACCGCATCCAGAGCGCGCTGGACTACGCCCGCAAGCACCTCAGCCGGCCGCTGAGCGTGGAAGAGCTTGCCGAGGTCGCGCATTTGAGCGCCCGGCAATTTACCCGTGTGTTTACTGCCGAAACTGGCCAATCACCGGCCAAGGCCGTGGAAAGCCTGCGCCTGGAAGCCGCGCGGGTGATGATCGAGCAGAGCCGGCACAGCCTGGATGTGGTGGCCAGGGAAACCGGCTTCCGGGACCGCCGGCACCTGCGCGAGGTGTTCATGCGCGGATTCGGCGTGCCGCCGCAGGCGGTACGCCGGGACGCACGGCGCGTAGTGACCGGCTGACGCGTACCCGGCAGGTGGGCGCGGCGCTGTACCCTCACGCAGGCTTCGGCGCAAAGCGTAGGATCAGGCAGCCGATCACCGCCGACAGCAACGACCCCAACAGGATGCCGATCTTCGCCGCGTCGACTGTCTCCGGCTGGCCCGGGAACGCCAGTTCACCGATGAACAGGCTCATGGTGAAACCGATGCCGCAGAGCATGGCCACGCCGTAGATCTGCAACCAGCTGGCGCCCTGGGGTTTGCTGGCAAGGCCGGTCCTGACCGCCAGCAGCACGCCGCCGAACACGCCGAGCTGTTTGCCCAGCAGCAGGCCCAGGGCAATAGCCAGGGGCAGCGGGGCGAAGAGCTCGGCCAGCCCCAGGTTGCCGAAGGACACACCGGCATTGGCAAAGCCGAACGCCGGCACGATCAGGAACGCCACCCACGGCGCCAGTGCATGCTCGAGCCGCAGCAACGGGCTGGCCCCGAGCGGTTGGCCTGCGCCAGCGCGGTAGGGGATCAGCAACGCACCGACCACACCGGCGATGGTGGCATGCACCCCTGACAGCAGGGTGAAGTACCACAGCGCGACGATGGCCAGCAGGTACGGCCACAACGCGACCACGCGCAGGCGGTTCAAGGTCAGCAGCAAGGCCACCACAGCGCCGGCACCGGCCAGCGCCAGCAGGTCGATGGACGAGGTGTAGAACACCGCGATGATCGCCACCGCGCCCATGTCGTCGATGATCGCCACCGACACCAGCATCACTTTCAGCGAAAGCGGCGCATGGCGGCCGAGCAGCGCCAGGGCGCCGACGGCGAAGGCGATGTCGGTGGCGGCGGGGATCGCCCAGCCGCTGGCCAGCCCTGGCTGGCCGTTCGACACTGCCAGGTAGATCAGCGCCGGCGCCGCCATGCCCATCAGCGCCGGCAGGGCCGGCAGGCGGCGTTGCTCCCAGCTGGCCAGGCGACCGTCGACCAGTTCGCGCTTGATTTCCAGGCCCACCAGCAGGAAGAACACGGCCATCAGGCCGTCATTGACCCAGTGGTGGACGGTCATCGGGCCGAGCTTGTCGGTCAGGGTGGGGCCTACCTGCCAGTGCAGCAGGTGCTGGTAGGCATCGACGCCGGGGCTGTTGGCCAGAATGATCGCGAGGGCGGCGGTGATCATCAGCAGGACGCCGCCGGCCGCTTCGCTGGTCAGCAGGCGGCGCAGCACGGAGCGCTGCTGGAGGGAGGTGAGAGGTGCATTCATGCGCGGTTCCTCGTTCATGGCGTCGCCCTCGCCAGGGCAGGGGCGCGGCGAACGACGGGCACGGCGAGGTGCTGGCTCCGAAGGTTACGGGCCACTGCGGCGATGGACGAGAAGAAGGATGGGTAAAACGGCGGGAAACCCCATACCGTGCAGGCACGGAACGGGACAGGCCATGGGGAATGCTGGCATGCGTGCAACATGGACGAATCTCACGGAAAACAAATGAATGTTCTCCGTATTCGGGAAGGCTCCCGGGCGCACGCAGCACACGCCAGGCGCGCATTTTAGCGATGCCGGTGACGCTCTGCGTCAGGCAATTGCATCGGAATGTTGCAAACAGCGGATGGCTGGCCAGGCTCATGCACGGCGTGGCGCCATGCAGCATTACCGCCACCGTACGCCGCCTGGCTGATTGGCTGGCACCTGTTCTTCCCACCACAGGTGCCCCATGACCGATTTCCCAGACGATTCCATCGATACGCTGATCGCCCGGCAACTACCCGCCTGGTTGACCGGCGCCACGGCTGAGCAGCAGGCACGCCTGCGGGCCGCCTTGCTGGCCCAGGAACAAGCTCAGGCCCGCTTGCGTCGTCGCTTGCAGGCTATCGAGCCGCTTGAGGCTTTTGCCGAGCGGTTGCTGACTGAGCGCCTGTATCAGCTGGTCGGCAAGCGCCTGGATGTGCGCCGCAGCCAGTTGCGGCGTGTGACGCTGTTGCCTGAGCCGCATCCGATACCGGGCCGTAAGCCCTTGCGCTATCACCGCCTGGAATCGCGCCAGCCCCTCTTGAGTGCGGCGCTGCACAACTTTGCAGCGGACGAGCAGTTCTCTTCACACAGTGATGTGCTCGATGCCACAGGCTCGCCATTGGCCTTGAGCCCCGCCGAATTCGCTCGGGTTTGCCGCGAGCTCGATCTTGGCGCGCAGTATCAGGCCCACCTGCACGCTGGCCTGGCAGATGATCAGGCCAGTACCTCGGCCCAAGCGCTGTTCGCCGAGGTGCTCAAGGCCAATCTGCAGGCTGCGGTGTGCCTTGAGCACCTGCGTGGACGGCTGGGCGACACCGCCCTGGCGCACTGGGCGTCATTGGATGAGCCAGGCGAACATCAGCCGAAGCCGCACGAGCTGTACTTGCTCGGCAAGCGCGTCATTGGCCTGGCCATCGTGGAGGTGCGCCAGGCAGGCGTGTTCGAGGGTGTCCTCAGTTGGATCGCCGATGATCCGCTGAACCCGTGCACCTGGCATCCCTCCTGGACCGGTCTGTATACCGCCTTGGCGGGACGCCTGGCCAATCCCGCTTACCGCTCGTTTTTCAAGCGCTTCATCGGCGAACGTGACCGGGTTGCCTTCGACCGTGCGTTGCTCGCGGCCCTGGCCTCCTCCAGCCCGCTCACGCCTGCCGAGCTGGACGGGCGCCACACCGCGAGCGAAGGGGAGCTGTTCGAGCATCTGGCGGCAGGCCAGCTTGCCAAGTTGCTCGATGATGCTCGGCTACTGGCGGTTCCTACAGGCGATCTAGACCGCGCCGCGCGTGATCGGCGAATACGCGAGTACGCCGAAGCGGGCCTGGACCTGCTGGGGGTGGCCAGCCTGTTCGTGCCAGCGCTGGGTGTGGTGATGCTGGGGGTGACCGCCGTGCAGCTCACCCAGGATATCTACCAAGGCTATGAGGACTGGCAGGTGGGCGACCGTGCTGGCGCACTGGAGCATCTTTTCGATGTCGCAGGGCTGATCGCGGGCGGCCTCGCCGTGGGGGCCGCCGGTCATGTGCTCGGTAAGCTCCTGCCGCGTCGCCCGTTTGTCGACGGCCTGTCGCCGGTACTGACGCCCTTGCAGGGGGTGAGGTTGTCGGGTTTGCAGCATGAGCTCGAAGCCGCACGCCATGGGCCGGCGCCGGGGCCACTGCTGCGTAGCCTGGGCGCCGAGCTGGGTTCGCTGACTGATGCCGAAGCGGATGCCGTGTTGCAGGACATGGGGCTGCGCACCGATCAACTGCGTCGGCTGGCCCTGGAAGGCTCTGCAGCGCCGTCGCTGCTGCTCGATGCCTTGGCCCGTCAGCGTTTGCAGCAGCGTTTCCCGGCGCTGCAAGGCGAGGCGTTCGAGCTGCAACTGCGGGCTCAGGAAGCCGAGCCGGACGCCATCGAACAGCTACTGCTGCGCGACTTCCCCGGGCTGACACAGCGGGCGGCGACGGAGGTTGTGCGCAGTGCTTCTTGCGCGCAGCTGGCGAGCCTGCTCGAAACACAGCGGGTACCCCTGGCGCTTGCCGAGCAGGCGCGCTGGCTGTTGCGCGACGGGCGACTGAACCGAGCCTGCGCGGCGTTGCGGGCTGGGGTGCCAGGCGCGGATGCTGAGCGGCTGGCTTTGACGATGCTCGAGGACCTGGCACCTGTGGACCCGTCAGTGCGCATCGAAATACGTGATACGAGTGTCAGTGGAAGCCTACTGGCCCATACGGGAGTCCCCGAGGCAGGGCAACCCCGGTTGATCGTGCGCGGTGAACGCGGCTATCGCTGCTTTGATCAGCACGCTGCGCCGCTGCCGGCGTCGCAAGAAACGGACGATCTTGGCAAGGCTCTCTGGCACTGGTTCGACAGCGACCAGCGGGAGCAATTGGGCAGCCCCGGGGAGGTGCTCGATGCGCTGGCGCGGCACGCTGCCAGGCGTCGCGGGTTGGCGGCCCGGGGTATCGGCCTGGCGCCGGTCGGGGCTGGCCTGCGCCCGCCCATGCGGCTTGGCGACGGACGCCTGGGCTACCCGCTGAGCGGTCGCGGCGAAGGCGCCCGGCAAGCCTGGATGCGCGGTGTGCGGCAGGTATTCCCGACACTGGACGATGCTGAGCTGCAAGCGTATCGGGCCAGTCTGCGCCAGCAGGGTGTCGACCTGTGGCTGCAGGTGGCCGAACTGCGGCGGCAGCTCGATGCCCTCAGGGCGGTGCTCGACGGCTGGAGCCGCGAGCCTGTGGGCGCTGCGCGCATGCTGCGCCGGCGCCGCGTCGGCGACATCATCCGCCGTTGCTGGCGGCGCAAGTCGTCGACAGCCGGGCAAGGCGGGCATCGCTTGTCGCTCGACGGCGAGGTGATTGGAGGCCTGCCGGTGTTGCCAGAGGGCGTGACCTTCGAGCACATCACCGAGCTGACCCTGCGCCACATGGCGCTTGACGCCGTCCCGTCGGACTTCCTGCGGCGTTTTCCCAACCTGCGGCTGCTGAACCTGCGGCATAACCAGTTGACGGCGTTCCCTGATGGCCTGGACGCGCTGCCACAGCTCGAGGATCTGCGCCTGGGTGACAACCGCATCGTCCTGGACTTGGCGGGCAATCGGCGCCTGCAGGGGCTGGCCAGCCTGCGTCGTCTGGACTTGAGCCTCAATCCCCTGGGGCGCCAGCCAGCCCTGGGTGGCTTGCACAGGCTGCGGGAGTATTCGCTGCGCGGTTGTGCGTTGCCGGCGATGCCCGGCCCGGCAGGTCGTCCAGCGTTGCTGGAAAGCGCCGATTACCGTGACAACCGCATCCAGAGCCTGAATGACGAGTTGCTCAGCGTGCCGCGTCAACGTCTGCAGCGGCTTGCCCTGCATGACAACCCGCTGCAGCCGGGTAGCGCCCGGCGCCTGTCCGAGGCCTTGCAGGCAGCCGAGTCAGAGCAACGGCTGCATGCCGATGCCGACCCTGCCGTGCGCGATCGCTGGCTGGGTGAGCTTTCCGGGGCCGAGCGGGCGGCGAACCTGGGCCGCTGGGAGCGTCTGCGTGCAGCACCTGGCTCGGATGACTTCTTTCGTCTGCTGGCGGACCTTGCTCATTCGCTGGAGTTTCGCCGCAGGCCCGCGCTCTTGAGGGCGCGGATCTGGCAGATCGTCAGGCGTTGCGAGCAGAACGGGCAGATCCGCCAGGCGGTCTTTCATCAGGCCGCCGGCCCACGCAGCTGTGCCGATCAGGTGTTGCTGATCCTCGCGGCCCTGGAGGTGCGCGCACGCATCACGGTGCGCACGGCCGGTCGTGACCGGGCAACGGTCGAGCGGGAGCTGTTGCAGGAGGGCAGGGCCCTGTTCCGTCTCGATCAGGTACAACGTATCGCCAGCACGCATTACCAGGATGCCGAGCGTGCCTGGCGCAGCCTGCCGGTCGATGCCAGGCAAGCGGCACCGGATGACGTCGAGGTGTTCCTGGCCTATCGGACCCGTCTTGCACAACGACTCGGCTTGCCCGATCAGCCGCAGGCCATGCGTTACGAGCAGAGCAGCGGGGTCAGCGCGGCACAGATCGACCAGGCGTTGCACGCGGTGCTGGCTGCGCAAACGCCGCAGGCACTGAGCGAATCGTTGCTGGGCAGGGAATTCTGGACAGAACACTTGCGCACACAGTACGCCGAACGTTTCGACGAGGTCAGCGCGCCGTTCCACGCGCGCCTGGAACAGCTTTGGCACGAGGCCGCAAACGGGCCGGAGCAAGCTTACCTGGAGGCGATCGAGCCGGTCGTGCGCGAGCATGAGGCCGCCCAAGCGACGTTGCGTCGCCAACTGACCGACGCGGCGGTTACCAGCAGTATGTAGCGCACGGGACCGAGGGCGGGGTGATGTCCTGTTGCCTTTTGCAGTCATGCAGAGGACATCATGCCGCATTCAATCCTGTCACCCGTTTCGAACGACGCACTGCTGGCACAGACACTGCCCGTGTGGTTGATCCGCGCCTCCACGACCCATCGGCGGGCACTGCACCAGAGCCTGCTGGCTCAACAGCGCGCGCAACATGCGCTTGACCAGCATCTTGGGGCGTTGGTTGCAATTGATGCGTTCGCCGAACCGCTGCTGGTTGAAGCCTTGCGCGAGGCCAGCGGCCTTTCCCTGGACGTGCGGGCCTGTCGCTTGCTACGGGTCTGGACCGAAGTACAGCCGGTGGTGCCTGCCAGTCTGCCCTTGCCGATCACTACTCACCGGCAGACCCACAGCCTGCTGGCTGCGGCTTTGCACAACTTTTCGGAGAGTGAAGCGCAGGACGGAGGGCTTGGCACCGAGTCGCGCATATTCGATGGCGCCGGCAATCCGGTGGCGTTGGCGGCCAGCTCTTTCGCCGCGCTCTGTCGCCGGCTGGATCTGGGAGGCCGCTACCAGACCTATCTCAAGCAGCGCCTGCGGCCCGTCGATGCGCCGGGCGAGTCGGGTGGTTACGCGCGGATCGTGGTCAATCGGCTGATGGAGGAGCAACTGCGTGCCGGCCTTGAGGTGGCGGTGCGCCTGGCCCACCTGAAGGGGGATATCGACGACACCGCTTACCTGCGCTGGCTGCCGTTGTTTTCGGCGCAGCCGGTCGTGGCGACCACCGCCGAGGTGCTGGGGCTGCGCCAGTTGCACCTGCTGGGGCACCCGCTTCACGGCGTGGCGGCATACGAGGTGCGCCGCGGTGTCGATACCCTGGGTGTCATCGCCTGGCTGCCGGATGACCCCAAAGGCGCGGTAGTGAGTGCCGATACCTGGGCGTCGCTCTACCAGATCCTCGGCCAGCGCTTGCGCGACGCCGACTATGCACGTTTCATCCGGCGCTTCATCGATGAGCCCGAGCGCCTGGCGTTCGGGCTGAGCCTGAATGCACGCCGGCAGGCTGATCGCGACGCACCTGTGCTGCGCCTGGATGGGCGGGCACGTGAGGTGCAAGGCACGCTGTTCAGCTACCTGCGCCAAGTACAGGTGCAGAAGCTGCTGGACGATGCCCGCGTGCTGGCCGTGCCCACCGATGACGAGGATCGCCAGGCCCGCGATCGGCGCTTGCAGGGCTATCTGGGGGCCGGCCTCGACCTGCTGGGGCTGGCGGCATTGTTCGTGCCGGGGCTGGGCGAGGTGTTGCTGGGCATCGCCGCGTTGCAGGTGGTGCATGAAGCCTACGAAGGGTACGAGGCCTGGCAATTGGGCGATCGCGAGGCTGCACTGGGCCACCTGTTCGGCATCGCCGAGGGTTTGGCACAAGGCGCCTTGAGCGCAGGCTCCGAACAGCTGCTGGGCGCTCTGCTGGAGCGCAGCGCCTTTGTCGACGGCCTGCGCCCGGCGGTCACGGCACAAGGGAGGGTGAAACTCTGTGACGGCACTTTGAACGACTATCGACTGTCCGACGACGGGCATGTGGCCGGGCGGCTGGTGGGCGAGGGCGACCGGCGTTCTCTGACCTTGCACGAGGGACGCTATGCGGTGGTTCGCGAGGGCCCCGGCGAGCCTTGGCACATCAGCCATCCACGCCATGCCGGGGCCCATGTGCCACGGCTCGAAAGCAACGGCATGGATGGCTGGTGGCATTCCCTTGAAGTGCCGCAGAGCTGGGCGTTGCCGGTTCAATTGCTCAGGCGTCTGGGTGGCGACTTGACGGACATTGCCGAAACGCAGGCGCAGACGTTGTTGCAGGTCACCGGTTTCGATGTCGATCGCTTGCGACGTCTGCTTTTGGAGCAGGCCGAGCCGCCCGCGCGCCTGCTCGACAGCCTGGAGCGCCTGGGCCTGCGTGCCCGCTGGCCAGGATTGGGCGCACAGGCGCTGCATCACGGGCTGGCGTCCGAGCTGTCGGCGCTGGCTGGCGAATCGGTATTGCGACGTGACTTCCCTAACCTGACTCGGCGTGCTGCGCAGGCCCTGCTCCGGGGTGCTACAGGCGCCGAACTGCATACCCTACGCGCGGCACGCAAAGTGCCTCTTGCGTTGGCCGAGGCGGCGCGCTGGCAGTTGCGCGACAGCCGTCTGGACCAGGCCTGCGAGGGCGTGCTGCACGGCCGCTCGCTGAATCAGGACGGCGAACGCCTGACCTTGGCGCTGCTCGATCATCTGGCGCCCTGGCCGGCCGATGTGCGAGTCGAGATTCGCGATGCCTTGCCGGGCGGTGCGCTGCTGGCCCACTGCGGGCCGGCGTCGGGGCACAAACGGTTGATCCTCAAGCGGCCGGAGGGGTATCTGGCTACCGGGCCGGCTGGCCAGGAGCTTGCCGGGGCCTCGCCTGACGATAGCCTGCTGCAGGCTATGTCGATGCATCTGTCAGCCGCACAGAAGACCTTGCTTGGCGAACAGGCCGCCACGCCGCAAGCATTGGGCCATTATCTGCTCCAACAGGCGGCGGTCCAGCGCGACCAGGCCGCCGGCTGGATCGGCATGAGCGCGGTGGGCACCGGTGTCCGACCGCCCGTGCGCTGGGGTGATGGGCGTCTGGGGTACCCCTTGAGCGGTCGCGGCGTCTCTAGCCGCCAAGCGCTGGAACAGGGCATTCGCCAAGTGTTTCCGACGCTCGATGACGCGCAGCTGCAGGCCTACATCGACGAACGGCTGCTCGCCGGTGACAACCTCTGGAACCACATGAGCACGTTGCATCAACAGTTGCAGCGCCTGCAGTCGGAGTTGGCAGACTGGCAGCGCTCGGCGGCTGACGCGCAACAGGCGCAGGCCCGCCATCGGATCGCCGCCCGGCTGTTGCGCTGTTGGCGCCGGCAAATGCCGGTGGTGCAAGGCGGCTACCGCCTGGTGCTCGAAGGCGAGTCGCTCGAGACGCTGCCGGCCTTGCCCGAGGGGCTCGATTTCGCGCATGTCCATCACCTGGTGTTGCACCGCCTTGAACTCGGTGAAGTGGCGGGCGACTGGCTGCGGCGTTTTCCTGCTCTGCGTCGGCTCGACCTCAGCGACAACCGTCTGGCCACGCTGCCAGATGCCCTTGGCGAGTTGAGCCATCTGGCCGAACTCGACGTGTCCGGTAACCAGATCCGTTGGAGTGACCAGGCCGACCTTGCGATCGCTCGGCTGAACCTGCTCGAAGTGTTCAACGTCAATCGCAACCCTATTGAGCAGATGCCTGTGCTTGCGCCATTGACCCGCCTGCGCCAGGTCCATCTGCGCGCGACCGGGCTCACCCAGGTGCCACAGAGCTTGGCGCGGCTGGGGGGGCTTGAGTATGCGGACCTGCGCGACAACCTGATCGTCGATCTGGACAGCGCATTGTTCGAGCTGCCACGCCGGCGGCTGGAGCACATCGCGTTGCACGACAATCCACTTTCGGCCTCCAGCCTTGCCCGGCTGGAAAGCTTCCTGCAAGGCGGGCAAGGGCCGCTGCGTCGACTGCTGCGCCACTTCCAGCCCGAGGAGGGCGCTCGCGATGCCTGGCTGGAGGGGCTTGATCATTCGCAGCGCGCAATGCGCCAGGGGCAATGGGACAACGTGGCGCAGCAGAGCGGCAGTTCCGGTTTGCTGAGGTTGCTCGGCGACTTGCGTGGCACGGCCGATTTTCGCAGCCACCGGGGCGAGTTGCGCCAGCGAGTCTGGCGCGTGGTCGAGGCCTGTGAGCAGGACAGCCAGTTGCGTCAGGCAATGTTCGAGCTGGCGGCTCGGCCACGCAGCTGCAGTGACAGCGTGGCGCTCAACTTCAGCCACCTGGAAGTGCTGGCGCTGGTGCACCAGCGCACCCATGGCGTGACCGGCGCAGGGGCCGAGCGAGACTTGCTGCGCCTGGGGCGCGACCTGTTTCGCCTGGACGAGGTGGAGCGTCTGGCCACGCTGGACATCGAAAACCGCTGGGACAGTGGTGCATTCGTCGACGACGTCGAGGTGCGCCTGGCCTATCGGGTCGGGCTGGCCGAGCCGTTGAGCCTGCCTGCGCAACCGGAGGGCATGCGCTATGCCAACAGCGCCGGGGTGACGACACAGCAGCTCAGCCAGGTTCGCGCCCAGGTGCTGGTGGCCGAACGAGGGCCGCGCCTGATCGAGTCCCTCACCCAGCGCGAGTTCTGGCAGGCGCACCTGCGGGGCACCTATGGCGCGCGGTTCGTGGCGGTCGATCAACCCTTCCATCAACGCCTGGAGGCGCTGCTCGAGGCCAGTGACGAGCTGGCGGACAGCGAGTACCTGTCGGCCATCGATCAGGTCGCCCAGGCGCGCGAGCAGGCGCAGCGAGGGTTGATCTTCGAGTTGACCCGCACGGCCTGGCAGCGTCATCCCGGTTGAGTGCCGGCGAGCGTTATGTACGGCTGATCGCAGGCAGAAGCATGGTGTCCTGTGAACCTACCGATTTCGGAGGACACCATGAACAATCCCTACATTCCCCACGTCACTGTCGATGCGCTCATCGCCCAGCGGTTGCCGTCCTGGCTGGCCGGCTTGCCCCAGGCGCAACGCAGTGCACTGCAGCAGGCCCTTGCGCTTCAGCAACAGGCCGAGCATCGCCTGCAACAGTTGCTCGGCGCGGTCACGCCGCTGGAGGCATTTGCCGAGAAGCTGCTCGACGAGGCCATGACGCTGATCACCGATGAGTACATCGAGGTACGTGGCGCCAGGCTTCTCAACGTCTGGCGCGAGGCCGTCGTCCCTTCCGTCGCCAGCCTGCCGCTGACCTGGCGGATACACCGTTCCGAGCAGACGTTGCTGGCCGCGGCGCTGCACAACTTCAGCGAGGATGAGCTGCGTGCCGAGGCGTTCCATGCCGATACCCGGCTCACCGATGATCTGGGTGAAGTGCTCGAGGCGTTCAAGCCTGAGCAATACGCCTGGCTATGCCGCCAGCTCGATATCGGCGGCCAGTACCAGCAGCACCTCAAGACGCACTTCGAGCCGGAGGACGCCGCTGCCCGGCAACGCGTCGAGCAACAGCTCGAAGCGGTACACCGCGCCAACTTCGATGCCGCCGTGCAACTGGCGCTGGCCACAGGGCAACTGGATGCCCTGAGCGGCCGCCAGCTGCGACCGCTGCTTGCGCCGACGCCGTTGGTGCCCACCGAGCCCGCAGTCTTGATTGCCCGCCAGCTCTATCTTCTGGGCAAACGGGTGATCGGCGCGGTCACCCTGGAAGTGCGCCGAAGCCCCGCGCCAGGCGCGGCGCTGGACGGCGTGATCGCCTGGATACCGGGCGACCCCCAGGGTGCAGTCAGCCGGCATGCCTCGTGGGATGCCTTGTATAAGGCGCTTGGCCAACGTTTTCGCCAGCCCGGCTACCCGGCGTTCTTCCAGCGTTTCATCGCCCAGTCCGATCGAATCGCCTTCGAACGGGTGCTCGCGGGGTTGCTGGCCAAGAAGGCGCCCCTCGAACTGGACGGGCGAGACCTTGATTTTGAGGGTGAGCTGTTCGTCCGCCTGCGGCAGGACCAGGTAGAGAAGATCCTGGCCGATGCACGGGGGCTGGCGGTACCGACCGACGATGAGGATCGGCGCAGCCGCAGTGCGCGCCTTGAAAGCTACCTGAGCGCAGGCCTGGGCCTGCTCAACCTTGCCGCACTGTTCGTGCCTGGGCTCGGGCTGGCCATGCTGGGCGTGACGGCGCTGGAGATCGCCAAGGAGGTCTACGAGGGGTACGAGGACTGGCAGATCGGCGACCGGGAAGGTGCGTTGAACCACCTGTTCGGCGTGGCCGAAAATGTCGCGGCCAATGCGCTGCTGATGGCCGGTGGCGCCGCGCTGGGTAAATCGCTGCAGCGCATGCGTTTCGTCGATGAGCTGGTGCCGGTGGTGGGGGCCGACGGCCAGGCCCGGCTGTGTCACCCCGAGCTGGAGGGCTACAAGGTCGAGCACAGCGAGGACGATGCGCTGGGTGAAGTGATCGATAACTTTACCTGGAAACATGTGCGTACCCACGACGGCAGTTTTGCCGTGCAACGGCATGCCGCCAGCGACACTTGGCAGTTGCGCCATCCGCAGCGGCCCGCAGCGTTGCCGGTGACCGTGCGCGACAATGGTGCCGGCGCCTGGTGCCACGCGCTGGAGAGCCCCCAGCACTGGCAGGGCGCACGGTTGCTGCGCCGATTGGGCAGTGATCTGGCCGAGATCCCGGAACCGACCATCGCCCAAGTGCTGGAGACCACGGGGTTCGACGAAGCACGGCTGCGCCGGCTCCATCTTGAAGGGGCGCCCGCGCCGGCACGTCTGCTCGACGCCCTCGAGCGCCAGCGCCTGCATGAACAGCAGCCCGGCTTGCGCGGGGAGGCCTTCGAGGCCGCCCTGACAGCGCGCCAGGCGCCAGTTGGAGATGCCGCGCAACTGCTGCGCCGGGACTTCCCCGGGCTGACCCCGCGATGCGCCGAAGAGATCGTCGAGCAGGCCAGCAGCCACCAACGCGAACAGATGCTCAACAAATCGCGGGTTCCGCTGGCGCTCGCCGAACAAGCGCGCTGGGCATTGCGCGACAGCCGTCTGGACCGTGCCTGTGCGGGCCTGCGCCAGGTCTCGGCGATCAATGCCGATGGCGAGCGTCTGGCGTTCGGGTTGCTCGACAGCCTGACGCCTTGGGCCGACAGTGTTCGCGTGACGTTGCACGATGGGCAGGTCGATGGCCCGTTATTGCAGGCGCTGGGCAGGGCGGATGCCGCCGATGCGCGGCGTATCGTCAAGGGGGCAGAGGGCTACCTGGCGGTTGGCGCAGACGGTCTGGCGCACGTCACTGCCACGGCGCAGGACTCACTGGTCAAGGCGCTGCTGCTGCACATGGACCCGGTGCAGCAACTGAGCCTGGCGGGTGCCCCGCTCAGTGAAAGACAATTGACCGATTTGATGCTTGCCCGGGCCAGCAGCCAGCGTGAAGCAGCTGCTGGCTTGATAGGCCTGTCCCCCGTGGGCGGTGGAATTCGACCGCCGGTGCGTCTGGGCGACGGGCGCCTGGGCTATCCGCTGAGCGGTCGCGCCGAGGGCGGGCGGCATGCCCTGCGCCATGCCTTGCGGCAGATCTACCCCGAATTCACCGATACCGACCTCAGCGACTACATCGCCGAACAGCTGCGGCGGCAGGCCAACCTTTGGGACCATGTCACCGCGCTGCAACGCCAGCTTCCGCAGCTCGAGCAACACCTGACGGCATGGCGCCAGGGGGCGCTGGGGCGCTCGCAGCAGCGGGCGCGCAAGCGTATGGCCAAATACCTGTTGCGCAGTTGGCGTCGTCAGTCACTGGCGTTGAATGGCGAGCAGGTTCACCTGAGGATCGAGGGTGAGGCACTGGGCGCGCTGCCCGAGCTGCCGGCCAGTGTCCGTTTCGACAGCGTGACCCGTCTGGTGCTGCGCAACCTGGGACTGGATGATCTGAATCCGGCGTTCTTCGGGCGCTTTGGCATGCTGCAACGCCTGGATCTGCGCGGTAACCGGCTTACAGGCCTGCCGGTCGTGCTGGAGCGGCTCGCCAACCTGGAAGAACTGGACCTGGCCGACAATCGCATTGTGCTCGGGCCTGAGAATACCCAGCGCCTGGAGCGGTTGGGGCAGTTACGGCAACTGAACCTGAACCGTAATCCGCTGGTTGCCGCGCCGCGCCTGGACGGGCTGACCCGGCTGCGCCACCTGAGCCTGCGCGGCACGGGTTTGACCGGTGTACCGCAGGGCTTGGCGCGCCTGCCGAGCCTGGAGTACGCCGACCTGCGCGACAACCGCATCGTCAGCCTCGATGATGCCTTCTTCGGCATGCCGGCACGCAGCATCGAACGGATCTTCATGCATGACAATCCATTGGATCTGCGCAGTGAGGCGCGGCTGAGCGCTTTCCTGCAGGCCGAGTCGCATCGCTTGCGCCGCCTGGTGCGCCACAGCAGCGGCGAAACCCAGAACCGCGAGGCCTGGGTGCGCTTGCTGGAGCCGGACCAGCGCCTGTTGCGGGGACTGCAATGGGACAGCCTGGCGTACGAGCCCGGCTCTGCGGACTTTTTCCAGTTGCTCGCCGACCTGCGCGGCACGGAGGATTTCCTGTTTCAGCGCGGTGACCTGAGTGCGCGAGTCTGGATGGTGATCGAGGCATGCGCCGGCAATGCCCAGTTGCGCACGCGGTTATTCGAGCTGGCCGGCCATCCGCGTACCTGTTCCGACAGTGTGGCGATGAATTTCAGCCTGCTCGAGGTGCAGTCGTGGGTGCACCTGAACAGTGCAGGGTTGACGGGGCAGGCCGCCGAACGGGGTCTGCAGCGCCTGGGACGTTCGTTGTTCCGGCTCGACGAGGTCGATCGCGCGGCCGCTGCGGAAATCGCCTGGCGCACGGCCCAGGGCGCGGACTTCGACGAGGTCGAGGTGCGCTTGAGATACCGCGTGGGCCTGGCCCAGGCGCTGGACTTGCCGGGGCAGCCGCTGCACATGCGTTTCCCGAGCAGTGCCGAGGTGTCGCCCCGCAACCTGCTGACGGTGCGCAGCCAGGTACTGACGGCTGAACGAACGCCGCGGCTGGTGGCATCGGTGGCCCAGCGCGAATTCTGGCAGACGCACCTGCGTGACACCTACCCGCTGCGCTTCGAACAGGTCGACGGGCCATTTCATGTGCGGCTGGAGCAACTGGAGGCGGCGACATTGAGTACCGAGGGTGAGTACCTGACAGGCGTCGCCACCATAGCCAGTGAGCGCGATGCGGCGATACAGGTGCTGATCGCGACCCTGACTCAGGAAATCTTCACCCGCAACCCGTTGTAACCCTCAGGCATGCGATGCCGGCGACATGGGCCCCTGGATTGGTTGGCCGGGGCCTTGTGGCGCGAGGCGTCAGAAGCCGAAGTCACTCAAGCCAGGGTGATCATCCGGGCGCCGCCCCAAAGGCCAGCGGAACTTGCGCTCGGCTTCAGTGATGGGTTGCTCGTTGATGCTGGCGTGACGATTGCGCATCAGGCCGTCCTCGGCGAACTCCCAGTTTTCGTTACCGTAGGCGCGGTACCACTGGCCGCTGTCGTCGTGGTACTCGTAGGCGTAGCGCACGGCGATGCGGTTGCCGGTGAAGGCCCACAGCTCCTTGATCAGGCGGTATTCCAGCTCGCGGTTCCACTTGCGGGTGAGGAAGGCCTGGGCCTCTTCACGGTTGTGGCAGAACTCGGCGCGATTGCGCCAGTGGGTATCGAGGGTGTAGGCGAGTGCGACCTTGGCCGGGTCTCGGCTGTTCCAGCCGTCCTCGGCCAGGCGGACTTTCTCGATGGCGCTTTCGCGGGTAAAGGGCGGCAGTGGAGGGCGGGACATTGGGCAATTCCTCAGCTTGAAGTGGTCAGCGGGATGCTGTGCACGGCTTGAAGGCTAGCCCTGCAGCTTGTGCAGGGAAATCCATGCCCGGCTCACTTCATAATTGCAGGCGGCGGAACAATTGCAGCGTCAGCCGCGCGGCTTTCTCCGATGATCAGTCCCAAGCCGGCGCCAAACCGTCGGGGCTGACTTCGCGACCATTGCGCTCCAGTGTGGCGATTAGTGCCATGTCGTCGGCATCCAGGTGCAGGCTGCGGGCAAGCAGGTTGCTGGCCAGGTTTTCGCGCTTGGTCGACGACGGGATCACCGCGTAACCCAGCTGCAGGGCCCAGGCCAGGGCTACCTGGGCGACGGTGGCCTTGTGCTTGGCAGCGATCTGGGCGAGTACCGGGTCCTTCAGCACCTTGCCGTAGGCCAGGGTCATGTAGGAGGTGGTGGTGATGCCCTGCTCCTTGAGGAAGGCAGTCAGTTTGTCGTTCTGCAGGTAGGGGCTGAGCTCGATCTGGTTGGTGGCGATCTCGCCTTTGCCGACGGCTTCGATGGCCTGACGGGTCAGTTCGATGTTGAAGTTGGAGACGCCGATCTGGCGGGTCAGGCCCAGTTTCTTGGCTTCAGCCAGGGCCTGCATGTACTCGGGCAGTTCGACGCCGTTGCCGGGGGCCGGCCAATGGATCAGCAGCAGGTCGACGTAGTCGGTATGCAGCTTGGCCAGGCTGTCGCGCAGGCTCGGCAGCAGCTTGTCGGCCGCGTAGTTGTCGACCCAGATCTTGGTGGTGATGAACAGTTCGCTGCGGGGTACGCCGCTTTCGGCGATGGCCTGGCCGACCTCGGCTTCGTTGTTGTAGATCTGCGCGGTGTCGATGGCGCGATAGCCCAGCTGCAGTGCCGATTTGACCGAGTCGATGACGGCTTGGCCAGTCAGGCGGAAAGTGCCAACGCCGAAGGATGGAATGCTCATGGAGCTGCTCCTGTGGTGGGATGCCGGGGCTGTGTGCTGCGGCATCGTTCGGATAGGCGGCAGTGTGCGGTACTCACAGGTTTTGATTAAGGTGTCGGCGCGTCAAGGTCCTTTGACCTGGAGTCATGAGTGAGTGGTTTTTTCATGCCCGGCAAACAGGAAATACCCTGAAAACCGGTGTGGTTTCCCGTCTTTGCAGAGGTAGTTGGTCGCAATTCTCACGTTGCCTCGGAACTAACTACACTGAGATGTCTCTATGATGGCGTCGGCAGACAGCAGGGGGGGCATTGTAAGGTGACCTCCGCCTGATTAGACTGCGCCGAATTCGTACGCAAAGCCCTACGTTAAGGACGTATATGATCAAGAAATGCTTGTTCCCGGCAGCCGGTTACGGCACTCGTTTCCTGCCCGCTACCAAAGCCATGCCCAAGGAAATGCTGCCGGTGGTCAACAAGCCACTGATCCAGTATGGCGTTGAAGAAGCACTGGACGCCGGCCTGAATGAAATTTCCATCGTCACCGGCCGCGGCAAGCGCGCCCTGGAAGACCACTTCGACATCAGCTACGAGCTGGAAAACCAGATCAAGGGCACCGACAAGGAAAAATACCTGGTCGGCATCCGCCGTCTGCTGGATGAGTGCTCGTTCGCCTATACCCGCCAGACCGAAATGAAAGGCCTGGGCCACGCCATCCTCACCGGCCGCCCGCTGATCGGTGACGAGCCGTTCGCCGTGGTACTGGCCGACGACCTGTGCGTCAACCTTGATGGCGATGGCGTGCTCGCGCAAATGGTCGCGCTGTACAAAAAGTACCGTTGCTCGATCGTTGCCATCCAGGAAGTCGATCCGCAGGAAACCAACAAGTACGGCGTCATCGCCGGTGAAGAGATCAAGGACGGCATCTTCCGCGTGGATTCCATGGTCGAGAAGCCGAAGCCGGAAGACGCACCGTCGAACCTGGCCATCATCGGCCGTTACATCCTGACCCCGGACATCTTCGAGAAGATCGAACAGACCGAGCCAGGCAAAGGCGGCGAGATCCAGATCACCGACGCACTGATGAAGCAGGCCGCTGAAGGCAACGTGATCGCCTACAAGTTCAAGGGCAAGCGTTTCGACTGCGGTGGCGCCGAAGGCTACATCGAGGCGACCAACTTCTGCTTCGAAAACTTCTACAAGACCGGCAAGGCTTATTGAGCTACAAGCTACAAGCTACAAGCTACAAGCTACAAGCTGTGAGCTGTGAGCAGTTTTCTTGCCGCTTGAAACTTGCAGCTCGCCGCAAAAAGAGCCACCCTCGGGTGGCTTTTTTTGTGGAGTCTGGAAAGTGGCCTACGATTTTGATCTGTTCGTGATTGGCGCCGGTTCCGGCGGTGTACGTGCGGCGCGTTTCGCCGCGGGCTTCGGCGCCAAGGTGGCCGTTGCCGAGAGCCGCTACCTGGGCGGTACCTGCGTCAACGTCGGCTGCGTGCCGAAAAAACTGCTGGTGTACGGCGCCCATGTCGCCGACGAGCTGGAGCAGGCCGCCGGTTTCGGCTGGACCCTGGAAGAAGGCCACTTCGACTGGGGTACCCTGATCGCCAACAAGAACCGCGAGATCGAGCGCCTCAACGGCATCTACCGCAACCTGCTGGTCAACAGCGGCGTCACCTTGTTGACCGGCCACGCGCGTATCACCGGGGCCAACGAAGTGGAAGTGGAAGGCCAGCGCTACAGCGCAGCGAGCATCCTGATCGCCACCGGCGGCTGGCCGCAGGTGCCGGACATTCCGGGCAAGGAACTGGCGATCACCTCCAACGAGGCGTTCTACCTCAAGGACCTGCCGCGCCGGGTGCTGGTGGTCGGTGGTGGCTACATCGCCGTCGAGTTCGCCGGTATCTTCCAGGGCCTGGGCGCCGCTACCACGCTGCTGTACCGTGGCGACCTGTTCCTGCGCGGCTTTGATGTCTCGGTGCGCACGCACCTCAAGGAGGAGCTGGAAAAACGCGGCATGGACCTGCAGTTCAACGCCGATATCCAACGCATCGACAAGCTCGACGACGGCAGCCTCAAGGCCACCCTCAAGGATGGCCGCGAGCTGGTCGCCGACTGCGTGTTCTACGCCACCGGGCGCCGGCCGATGCTGGACAACCTGGGCCTGGAGAACACTGGCGTGGAACTGGACGAGCGCGGCTTCATCCGTGTCGATGAGCAGTACCAGACCACCGCGCCGTCCATCCTGGCCATTGGCGATGTGATCGGCCGCGTACAGCTCACCCCGGTGGCACTGGCCGAAGGCATGGCCGTGGCCCGTCGTCTGTTCAAGCCCGAGCAGTACCGCCCGGTGGATTACCAGAACATCCCTACCGCGGTATTCAGCCAGCCGCCGATCGGTACCGTGGGCTTGACCGAAGAGCAGGCGCTGCAGGCCGGGCACAAGGTGCAGATCTTCGAGAGCCGCTTCCGGGCGATGAAACTGACCCTCACCGACATCCAGGAAAAGACCCTGATGAAACTGGTGGTGGATGCCGAGACCGACAAGGTACTGGGCTGCCACATGGTCGGGCCGGATGCCGGCGAGATCATCCAGGGCCTGGGCGTGGCGCTGAAGGCCGGTGCCACCAAGCTGCAGTTCGACGAGACCATCGGCGTGCACCCGACGGCGGCCGAAGAATTCGTCACCATGCGTACCGTCACGCGCTAATCGCCTGTCAGTCGCCACAGGGGCGAGGAATCGGCCCTGTGGCGAATCTTCCTACATTGCGGGCGTGCAGTGCGCCCCGCATCACCACATCTTTCCTACGGTCATGACCTCGGCAGTCATAAATACTCGCCGGGTGCCGCTTACGTGGCGTCGGCCTGGCGTTGCCGGGTCAACCTGACTTAGGAATTATCAGATGAATGTACTGCGCAATATCATCCTGGGCACCTGCAGTGGGCTGTTGATTGCAGGGGTTGCACAAGCCGATCAAGGGCTGATCAGCTTCAGTGGCAGCGTGGCTGGCCCGACCTGCGTCATCAACGGCGGCGACAACGATGTGCAGGTCAACCTGCCGGAAGTCAGCACCTACGACCTGCGCCAAGCGGGGCAGACCGCTGGCGAGCGCACCTTCAGCCTGGTGCTGAGCCAGTGCTCGCATGTCGGCCAGGTGTCCACCTACTTCGAGCCGGGCCCCACCGTGAACCCTGAAGGCCGGCTGACCGTCGATGCTGGCTCGGGCGCCGCCACCAGTGTCGACGTGCAACTGCTCAACAGTGCCCGCGCGCCCATGAACCTGGCCGGTGGCAGAGGCAATCAGAGCTCCCAGCGGGTCGATATCGTCAACGGCAACGCCATCCTCAACTATACCGCTCGCTACTTCTCGCTGGGTGCGACCACCCCGGGGCTGGTCTCGACCAACGTCCGCTACTCGCTCGAGTACCTCTGAGTCTGCCCCCTGGTAGCCCCTGCGGGGGCTACACCGCAACGCTGTGCGCGAGCCTTGAACATGAAGACTTTCTCCACGGCCTGTCGGCGCGTCCTGCTGGCAGGTTGGCTGCTGGCCGTAGGCCAGGCCCAGGCCAGTGTGGTCATCGCTACCACCCGAATCGTCTATCCCGCCGAGCAGGCCGAAGTTACCGTCAGCCTGCGCAATCTGGGTGAACGGCCAGCGCTGGTGCAGGCCTGGATCGACGACGGGGTGGCCATGGCCGATACCCAGGATCCGCAGGTGCCATTCAGCCTGATGCCGCCGCTGTTTCGCCTCGATCCTGGCACCGGCCAGAGCCTGCGCCTGTTCCACAACGGCACGTCGATGCCCACCGACCGTGAAACCTTGTATTGGCTCAATGTCCTCGAGATAGCGCCCAAGGGCGTCGGCAACCAGATCAATGTTGCGCTGCGTACGCGCATCAAGTTGTTCTTCCGCCCGCAATCCCTGCCCGGGACGGCGGCCGATGCTCATCGTGCGCTCTCCTGGCGCTGGGTGCGCGAAGGTGGGCGCTGGCAGCTCGAGGCTGACAATCCTGGGGCCTATGTGGTCAATCTCGGGCGTGTCGCCGTTAGTTACCAGGGCCGATCCTGGCAGGCACAACCGAGGCATGTGCTGCCGTTTGCGCAGACGCGCTTCGCCATCGAGGGGCAGGCCGATGAGCGTCCTGCGCCGAACCAGGTGGACTATTCCTACATCGATGATCACGGCGCGGAGCGAGCGGCCACTGCGGTGGTGCGTTATTGAGCGCGCGGGTCACAGGCGTGGCATGCGCGCGCGTGCTGCTGCCTGGCCTGCTGGTGTTTGCGGCCGGCAGCCTGGCCGCCCCGGTGGAGTTCGACTCACGCATGCTGCGCTTGGGGACCTCGAGCGACCTGCAGCGCTTCGAGGGGGCCAGCGTCATCCCCGAGGGCGAGGTGATCCTTGACGTAACGCTCAACCAGCGGTGGGTGGGCCGCTATCAGGTAGCGCTGCGCACCCCGCCAGGCGCTACGCAGCCCGCACCGTGCTATGGGCGCGAGCTGCTCGAGGCGCTGGGCGTCGATCTGCTGCGATTGGCGCCGGCGAAGCGGGCACTGCTGGGGCAAGAAGGTGATTGCCTGGCGCTGTCCGATTTGGGCCTGGAAGCCAGCGAGTCGCTTGCCTACGGCGAACTGCGGCTGGCACTGAGCATCGCCCGGCAGCACCTGAACCGCCGCCCCGTCGACCAAGTGGACTCGCGACAGTGGGACAGCGGAGTCGGCGCAGGTTTCGTCAACTACGACCTGAACCTTCACCAGCAGCAACAGGCGCATCGGCAGGGCACTGCCTATCGGGGCTTCCTCGGCCTGCGCGGCGGGCTCAACACCGGTGACTGGTACTGGCGGCACGACGGCATCCTGCAGGGGGCGGACGACACCCCGACCCGCTACCAACGCGGCATGACCTCGGTACGACGGGACCTGCCGGCCCTGTCGGCGCAGCTGACCCTTGGCGATGCCGCGAGCAGCTCGGATGTCTTCGCGGCCAGTGCGTTCCGAGGCCTGCAACTAGGCAGTGACGAGCGCATGCTGCCGCAATCGCGGCGGGGTTATGCCCCCACGGTGCGCGGCGTGGCCAATAGCACGGCGCTGGTGAGTATTCGTCAGCGTGGGGTGCTGTTGCACGAATCGAGCGTGCCCCCCGGGCCGTTCGAAATCGACGACCTTTATCCCAGCGGCTTGAGTGACGACCTGGAGGTCACGCTCAAGGAGGCGGACGGCAGCGTGACAGTGTTCAGCGTGCCGTTCCAGGCGGCCCCCTTGGCATTGCGCCCAGGCGCCAGGCGCTTCGACTTCGCTGGCGGCCACTGGCTGGATGGCTACGGTCGCACGGGTCCCGCGTTCGGCCAAGGCAGCTGGCAGCAAGGCCTGGATGATCGTTTGAGCGTCCATGGCGGGCTCTGGGTGGCCGAAGACTATCTGGGCGGCGCCTTGGGCGTTGCCCTGAACACCGCTGTTGGCGCAGTGGGGCTGACCGCTTATCACGCAGATGCGGCGCCCAGCCCCGAGGCCGATCGACGGGGGCAAGCCGTGCGCTTGAACTGGCGACAGGAATTGACCGACACGGCGACACGCCTGGAGGCGTCCATCAGCCGCAGTCAGAGTACCGGCTATCTTGGTTTCGATGAGTTCGCCCAGGCGCGCCGCGGTCGGCATTCAGACCCGAACCACTGGCGCGCCAGCTTCTCTCTCGATCAGGCCCTGGGCCCTGGCGTCGGCCGGTTGAGCTTTGCCGTCAACGGCACGCGCAGCTGGTCGGGGCAGGGCGGTACCGACTACCGACTCGGTTACAACAACCATTTTGCTGCCATGGCCTATGGCCTGAACATCGGGCGTCAGCGCAGCGAGCATGGCCAACCGTTGCGGACCATCGCCCTGACCCTCAGCATGCCGCTCGGCGAGCGCCGCCGCGATCTGTTGAGCAGCGCCGTGAGCAGTGATTCGCGGCGGCATGCCAGTACCAGCCTGCGCTGGAGTTCCCGTGCCGGCGAGCAGGCGCAGTGGGGCTATGGGCTGGCGGCACAGTACCAGGCAGCGGCACCCGATCCGATCGGCATCGATGGCAATCTGCGTTACCGAGGTAGTGGCGGCGACCTTGCCATTGCGCTAGGCAGTCGCGGTGATCAGCGTCATCTGGCGTTGGGCGCACGCGGTGCAGTGGTGGCCCATGCCGGCGGGGTGACGGCAGCACCGACGCTGGGCGAAAGCTTCGCCATCATCCACGCGCCCGGTGCCACAGCCTCACGGGTTCGGCAACAGCCCCAGTCGCGGGTCGACCGTCGAGGTTATGCAGTGCTGCCATCGTTGGCACCCTACAGCGTGAACACCGTCGAGATCGATCCCAAAGGCATGCCGCGCACCACCGAACTCTTGGTTGCCGGGCACAACGTGGTGCCCAGGGCCGGGGCTGCACCACTGCTGCGCTTTGCCACGCGCGCGGGAGATTTCCATGTGCTGCTTGCCGAGCGTACGGGGGGCGAGGCTTTGCCCTTCGGTGCCCAGGTATTCGATGAAACGGGTAACGAGGTGGGGGTGGTTGGCCAGGGAGGGCAGGTTCAGATACGCAGCCAGGCCAGGCGCGGGCGGCTGCGCATCAGTTGGGGCGGCGCCGAACATCAGGCGTGCTGGCTGGATTTCGAGGTGGGCCGTGCGGCCTCTGCTGTAGCCGTATGTGGCCCGCGTAGTAATCAAAAGATCTATTGATTGAGCGGTGTTATAGCCAAAACCAATCAGCAACATGAGGTTTGCCAATGAGCCATTGCGCCGTCGCTTGGATAGGATGGCCTCCATCAACTTACTCATCCCATGAAGGAGCAGCACATGCCTATCATCAACAGCCAGGTCAAACCGTTCACCGCCACCGCCTACCACAAGGGCGAGTTCGTTCAGGTCAGCGAAGCCGACCTGAAAGGCAAATGGTCCGTCGTGTTCTTCTACCCAGCCGACTTCACCTTCGTCTGCCCGACCGAACTGGGCGACCTGGCTGACAACTACGCCGAGTTCCAGAAGCTGGGCGTCGAGATCTACGGCGTGTCCACCGACACCCACTTCACCCACAAAGCCTGGCACGACACCTCGGACACCATCGGCAAGATCCAGTACCCGCTGATCGGTGACCCGACCCACATCATCTCGCGCAACTTCGACGTGCTGATCGAAGAAGCCGGCCTGGCCGATCGCGGTACCTTCGTGATCAACCCGCAGGGCCAGATCAAGATCGTCGAACTGAACGACGGTGGTGTAGGCCGTGACGCTGCCGAGCTGCTGCGCAAAGTCAAAGCCGCCCAGTACGTTGCCGCCCACCCGGGTGAAGTCTGCCCGGCCAAGTGGAAAGAAGGCGAGGCCACCCTGGCGCCGTCGCTGGACCTGGTTGGCAAGATCTAAGGCCATGTGCCAATCGCGGGCGGTGAGCAGCCGCCAAAGCTGAAGTACTCACTGCCCCGTCAAACGCCCGGGCGACCTCGCCTGGGCGTTTTTGTATCCGAAGTTTGAAAAAGGAATCGCCCGTATGTTGGACGCCACGCTTAAATCGCAACTGAAAACCTACCTGGAGCGGGTCACCCAGCCGATCGAGATCGTCGCTTCCCTCGATGACGGCGCGAAGTCCCGCGAATTGCACGACCTGCTGGTGGAAATCGCCGGCCTGTCGAACCTCATTACCTTCAGCGCGGACGGCACTGACGCCCGTCGTCCTTCGTTCTCGCTGAATCGCCCAGGGGCGGACATTAGCCTGCGCTTTGCCGGCATCCCCATGGGCCACGAATTCACCTCCCTGGTGCTGGCGCTGCTGCAGGTCGGCGGCCACCCCTCGAAAGCCAGTGCCGAAGTGATCGAGCAGATCCAGGGCTTGAAGGGTGAGTTCACCTTCGAAACCTATTTCTCGCTGTCGTGCCAGAACTGCCCGGACGTGGTCCAGGCGCTTAACTTGATGGCGGTGCTCAACCCTAACGTGCGCCACGTCGCGATCGACGGTGCGCTGTTCCAGGATGAAGTGGAAAGCCGCAAGGTCATGGCCGTTCCGAGCATCTACCTGAATGGTGAAGTGTTCGGCCAGGGGCGCATGGGCCTTGAGGAAATCCTCGGCAAGATCGACACCAGTGCCGGCGCCCGTCAGGCCGAGAAGATCAACGCCAAGGACGCCTTTGATGTGCTGGTGGTCGGCGGTGGCCCAGCTGGCGCCGCGGCTGCCATCTACGCGGCACGCAAAGGCATCCGCACCGGTGTCGCCGCCGAGCGTTTCGGCGGCCAGGTGCTCGACACCCTGGCCATCGAGAACTTCATCTCGGTGCAGGAAACCGAAGGGCCGAAACTGGCCACGGCGCTGGAAGAGCACGTCAAGCAGTACGACGTCGACATCATGAACCTGCAGCGCGGCGAAGCGCTGATCCCGGCCACCGATGGCGGCCTGCACGAAGTACGCCTGGCCGGCGGCGCCTCGCTCAAGGCCAAGACCGTGATCCTGGCCACCGGTGCCCGCTGGCGCGAAATGAACGTGCCGGGCGAGCAGGAATACCGCGCCCGTGGCGTGGCCTACTGCCCGCACTGCGACGGCCCGCTGTTCAAGGGCAAGCGTGTGGCGGTGATCGGCGGTGGCAACTCCGGCGTGGAAGCGGCCATCGACCTGGCCGGTATCGTCGCCCAGGTGACCCTGATCGAGTTCGACAGCCAGCTGCGCGCCGATGCGGTGCTGCAGCGCAAGTTGCACAGCCTGCCCAATGTCACGGTTATCACCCGCGCGTTGACCACCGAAGTGATCGGCAATGGCGAGAAGGTGACCGGCCTGCGTTACAAGGACCGCAGCACCGATGAAGTGCACGACCTGGCGCTGGAAGGTATCTTCGTGCAGATCGGCCTGCTGCCGAACACCGATTGGCTCAAGGGCACGGTCGAGTTGTCGCCGCGTGGCGAGATCATCGTCGATGCCAAGGGCCAGACCAGCATCCCCGGCGTGTTCGCTGCCGGTGACGTGACCACGGTGCCATACAAGCAGATCGTCATCGCCGTGGGCGAGGGCGCCAAGGCTTCGCTGGCGGCGTTCGATCACCTGATTCGGACTTCGGCGCCGGCGTAAGCCTGTTCCGGCCTCTTCGCGGGGCAAGCCCGCTCCCACGAGCCTGGATACAAGCTCGTGGGAGCGGGCTTGCCCCGCGATTGCGTTGGTGTGGCAGTGGCTATCATGAAGGGCAGGCCTATTTCGGAACCTTTCCCATGACCCTGATCAGCCGCGAACCCTGGTGGCTCGTGCCACCCCAGCCCGGGCAGAAAGAGCAGGACCTGCACTGGGGCTACCTGGAAATCTACGCCGATGGTCGTACCGTGTTTGTCGACCAGCGCCCCAGCGAGCGCGAAATGGCCGAGCGCAAGAGCTGTCGCAACTTCCCCGAAGCACTCAAGCCCTGACCTCAGCCTTCCAGCTGGGCCAGGCGTTCCTCCAGCGCGGCGATCCGCGCTTCCAGCGCTTCGATGCGCTCCTGCGAGACACTGCCGGCACTGCTGCGTGCGCCACCTTCCTGCTGACGCGCGGCGAGGATAGCTTCGATTTCCGCTGGATCGCCCAGGGCGTGGGTGTAGCGGTCCTCACGCTGGCCGGCCTGGCGCGGCAGGTGCAAGGCCAGGCCGCGGGAGATCAGGCGCTCCAGCTGGTGCTGGACCTGGTCGACGTCTTCGAAATCATGCAGGCGGTTGCTGCGGGTCAGCAGTTCGTTCAGGGTTTGCGGGCCGCGCAGGAACATCAGGCCCATCAGCACCAGTTGCGCCGGTACCAGTTCCAGCGCCTTGTCCACCCGCTGTTCCCAGCGGTCGGCACGGCTGCCCATCTGCAGGCGGGCCATGTTCTGCCCTTCGAGAGCGCGCAAAGCCTGGCCAACCTGGCCGGGGGAGAGGTTCATGACAGGTTCGCGGCTGGTTTTCTGGTTGCAGGCCAGGACCAGGGCATTGAGGGTCAGGGGGTAGGTTTCCGGGTTGCTGGCCTGCTTTTCGATCAACGAACCGAGGACGCGGATTTCAGTGCTGTTGAAGCGGCCTTCGCCGGTGCTTTCGTGTTCAGACATGGCCCTGACTCATTGCGAGGAAAAGGCCACTAGCCTAGGTAAAGTGCCTGGCTTAAGCAATCGTCGAACACATCGCGGGGCAAGCCTGCTCCCACCGTGGGAGCGGGCTTGCCCCGCGATGGTCCCGTCAGGCGTTGCGCTGCTCCATGGCCTGGCACGCGGCGGCGGTGAACAGCACATCGGTGGAAGAGTTCAGCGCCGTCTCGGCCGAATCCTGCAGCACGCCGATGATGAAACCGACCGCCACCACCTGCATGGCGATCTCGCTGGGAATACCGAACAGGCTGCAGGCCAGCGGGATCAGTAGCAGCGAACCACCGGCCACGCCCGAGGCGCCGCAGGCACAGACCGCCGCCACTACGCTGAGCAGCACGGCGGTGGGCAGGTCGACCGGAATGCCCAGGGTGTGCACGGCTGCCAGGGTCAGCACAGTGATGGTGATCGCCGCGCCGGCCATGTTGATGGTCGCGCCCAGGGGGATCGACACCGAGTAGGTGTCCTCGTGCAGGCCAAGCTTTTCCGACAATGCCAGGTTGACCGGGATGTTGGCCGCCGAGCTGCGGGTGAAGAACGCGGTGATGCCGCTTTCGCGCAGGCACAGCAGGGTCAGCGGGTACGGGTTGCGGCGGATTTTCCAGAACACGATCAGCGGGTTCATCACCAGTGCCACGAACAGCATGCAGCCCATCAGCACGCCGAGCAGGTGCAGGTAGCCCAGCAGCGCTTCCAGGCCGGATTGCGCCAGCGTCGAGCTGACCAGGCCGAAAATGCCCAGCGGGGCGAAGCGAATGACCACGCGCACGATCAGGGTGACGCCGTTGGACAAGTCCTCGACCACGGTGCGGGTGGTGTCATTGGCATGGCGCAGGGCTATGCCCAGGCCGATGGCCCAGGTCAGTACGCCGATGAAGTTGGCATTGAGCAGGGCGTTGATCGGGTTGTCGACGGCGCTCAGCAGCAGGTTCTGCATCACTTCGGTGATGCCGCCGGGGGCGCTGAGCGTGGCTTCGCTGGTGTTCAGCACCAGCTGCGAGGGGAACAGCAGGCTGGCGGCCACGGCCACCACTGCCGCAGCAAAGGTGCCCAGCAGGTACAGCCAGAGGATCGGGCGGATATGGGTTTCCTGGCCGTGGCGGTGGTTGGCGATCGAGGCCATCACCAGGATGAACACCAGCACGGGGGCAACCGCTTTCAGGGCGCTGACGAACACCTTGCCAAGAAAGCCAAGGTCACGGGCCACGGAGGGCGCGAGCAAGGCCAGGGCGATGCCGGCCACCAGGCCGATACAGATCTGCGTCACCAGGCCGGTGCGGTTGATGAGGCGAAGAACGGGGGTCATGTGCAGCGCAATCCAGTTACGTGAAAGGGCGCGACTTTACCATACCCCGCAGGCAGTACTGCCCCTGTAGGCGCGGCCTTGTGTCGCGATCGGGCTGCGAAACGGCCCCGGCTATCGTGCATGTGACATCGATCGTCGGGGCCGCTACGCAGCCCGATCGCGGCACAAGGCCGCTCCTACAGGTCATCATCGTTACCAGTGAAACAACTCCCGCCGGGCCCCCTCGGTGATCGCCACGATGCCCGGGTGCTTGACCTTGCGCTCCACCGAGATGGCATAGAACGACTCGTTCACCGCCTCGGTCTGGCCGATCAGCCGCACCCCGTACTGGCGGCACACTTCTTCGGCGATCACGCTGGGGGCGACGAAGATGCCGCTGCCGGACTGGCCGAAGGCCTGCATCAGCGCGCTGTCGTCGAACTCACCGACAATGCGCGGCTGCACCTGTTGCTCGGCCAGCCAGCGCAGCAGGCGGCTGCGCACTACGGTTTCCTGGCCGGGAATCAACAGCGGTGCATCGTCCAGGCAGGCGGGGAAGGGCTTGTCGAGCTGTGCGGCCAGGGTGTGCGTGGCAAAGAAGCTCAGGCCGCATTCACCCAGCTTCTGGCTGTAACCCTTGATGTCCAGGTGGTTGGGCATGGGGCTGTCGGAAATCACCAGGTCCAGGCGCTGGATCGCCAGGTCTGCAAGCAGGCGCTCGAGCTTGTCTTCGCGGCAGCTGATGCGCAGCACCTCGTCCAATTCCATGGTTGGCGCCAACAGGCGGTAAACGATGGACTTGGGCACCACGTCGGCCACCCCCACGCGGAACAGGATCTGTTCCTGAGGGCCGGCACGCAGCATGGCTTCCAGCTCGCCGCCGATCTGGAACATCTGCTCGGCGTAGGTGAGTGCCTGGCGGCCGGTTTCGGTCAGTTCCAGCTGACGACCGACGCGCTGGAACAGCTCCAGGTTCCAGGTCTGCTCGAACAGGCTGATCTGCCCGCTGATCGTCTGCGGCGTAAGATTCAGTTGCTCGCTGGCGCGGGCGATACTCCCGGTCTTTGCTACAGCCCAGAAGTAATGAAGCTGGCGGTAGTTGAGCATGGTGTTTCCGGATTCGTAAAAACCGAAGTATATCAGCTGAAAATACGAATTTTCCGGATGTTTCAGCCCCTCTAGAATGCGACCCCATCAGGCGCACCGCGCGCCGCACGGATATCGACAAGCGAGGACCCCATGTTGCAACTCAAATCCATCGGTACACCCCTGGTACTGGCCCTGGCGTTGTTCGCCATGAGCGGCTGCGACCAGGCCGAGAAGTCCGCCCAGCAGATGCTCGACCAGGCCGCCGAAACGGCCAAGCAGGCCATCGACAAGACCAACGACGCCGCCCAGGAAGCGCTGAGCGACGCCATCGGCAGCGAAGGCGAGAAGGCCAAGGCCGCAGACGACAAGAAAGACACCCAAGACATCTGACCCACCGGACCCGAAGCAGGACTGACCAATGGAATATTTGCTGGAACTCGCCGCTAGCCCCACCGCCTGGGTTGCCCTTGCCACCCTGGTGGCCATGGAGGTCGTACTGGGCATCGACAACCTGATCTTCATCTCGATCCTCACCAACAAGCTACCAGAGCAGTTCCGCTCGAAGGCGCGACGCATCGGCATCAGCATGGCCTTGGTCATGCGCCTGGCGCTGCTCAGCACCGTGGCCTGGATCGTCCAGTTGACCGAGCCGGTGATCGATGTGTTCGGCCACACCTTCTCGTGGAAGGACATGATCCTCATCGCCGGTGGCTTGTTCCTGCTGTGGAAGGCGACCAAGGAGATCCATGAAAGTGTCGACCCCCATGGTGCCAAGGAAGAGTCCAAGCTCGGCAGCACCGTGACCATTGGTTTCACCGCGGCGATCTTCCAGATCCTGCTGCTGGACATCGTCTTCTCGATCGACAGCATCATCACCGCCGTGGGCATGACCGAGCACCTGCCGATCATGATCATCGCCGTGATCAGCGCCGTGATCGTGATGCTGGTGGCCGCCGACCCGCTGGCCAAGTTCATCAACGACAACCCGACCGTGGTGATGCTGGCCCTGGGCTTCCTGATCATGATCGGCATGACCCTGATCGCCGAAGGCTTCGGCGCCCATGTACCGAAAGGCTACGTGTATGCCGCCATGGCCTTCTCGACGGTGATCGAGATGCTCAACATCATGGCCCGCCGGGCGCGGTTGAAGCGCGAGGCTGCTGAGGGTTGAGGTAGTTTCGCCAACCTTTCGCGGGGCAAGTCGCACCTGCGCACCACCAACGCGACCTGCCCCACGGTGGTTTCT
>NZ_JBOBDM010000015.1:0-92839 GCF_050586605.1 Pseudomonas sp. ES1
GTCGTAGGCCGCGCGGGCCCGTAAGGCACCGGAGCGAGGGGACCCCGAAGCGTAGCGTAGGGGCCGTATGATGGGAGCAGGCGGCTTTGCCTACTTTGGCCAAGACCAAAGTAGGCCGCCGCAAGGGCGGAAAGGTGACTAAAAGTCGCCATCGTCGCCGAATGCGCATACATCTATCGAAACAAACACTCTGAAAGCCGAAGCCGAAGCCGAAGCCGAAGCCGAAGCCGAAGCCGAAGCCCAAATCAATGCGCCCCAGCCCCCTTACTCAAATCACTCTCCGCCCATTCGGTATAAATACAGGCATCCGCCACCGCCCACCGCACCTTGACCTTATCCCCCGCCCGCATCGGCATCCCCGCCGCCGACAGCGCCTTGACCGTCATCTCCGTGCCACCCTGGGTCACCACATGACAAGTCTGGCTTTCACCCAGGAACAGCACCTCACCCACCGTGGCACCCACCTCGTTCCACCCCGCCGGCAACGGCTCGCGCGCCGCCTGCTCGACAGTCAAAGCCAGGGCCTTCTCCGGCCGCACCATGATCAGCGCATCCTGCTCGGCGGCCAGCCCCGGGGTCAGGCGAATCGCCAACTGCTGCCCCTCGAAAGCCCCAGCCCCATGGCTGCTGGCCCTGATCCGCAGGAAGTTGGAATTGCCCAGGAACGAAGCGACAAACGCGTTCGGCGGGTTCTGGTACAGGTCATACCCAGTTCCCAGCCCCACGATCTTGCCGTGGCTGAAGATGGCGATGCGCTGGGACAGGCGCATCGCCTCTTCCTGGTCGTGGGTCACGTAGACGATGGTGATCCCCAGCCGACGGTGCAACTGACGCAGCTCGTCCTGCAGGTCTTCACGCAGTTTCTTGTCCAGTGCGCCGAGCGGCTCGTCCATCAGCAGGATGCGCGGCTCGTACACCAGCGCCCGGGCGATCGCCACCCGCTGCTGCTGCCCGCCGGACATCTGCGAGGGTTTGCGATGGGCGAACTTCTCCAACTGCACCAGCTTGAGCATGGCGTCCACGCGCTTGTTGGTCTCGGCCGCGCCGAGTTTGCGGATGGCCAGGGGGAAGGCAATGTTGTCGCGCACGTTCAGGTGCGGGAACAACGAGTAGCGCTGGAACACCATGCCGATGTCACGCTTGTGCGGCGGCACGTTGACCAGCGACTGGCCGTCCACCAGGATCTCGCCGCTGCTGGGGGTCTCGAACCCGGCCAGCATCGACAGGGTGGTGGACTTGCCCGAGCCGCTGGAGCCGAGGAAGGTGAGGAACTCGCCGTCCTGGATCTCCAGGTCGAGGTTGTCCACGGCGGTGAAGTCGCCGTAGTGCTTGTTCAAGCCGCGCAGGCTGACCAGGGTCTTGTTCGGCGCGTCGTCTTTGATCACTGCACTCATTGTTGTTTTCTCCGGGCGCTCAGGCGTTGTTTTCGGTGCGCCGGCGCAAGGCGGCGGCAATGACCATGACCAGCAGCGACAGGCCGATCAGCAGCGTCGAGGCGACGGCGATCACCGGGCTGAGGTCCTGGCGCAGGGTGGTCCACATTTTTACCGGCAGGGTCTGCAGGTCGGGGCTGGCCATCATCACACTCAGCACCACCTCGTCCCACGACACCAGGAAGGCGAACAGGCCGCCGGCGATCATCCCCGGGCGGATCGCCGGGAAGGTCACCTTGACGATCGCCTGCAGGCGCGAGGCGCCGCAGATCACCGCGGCATCCTCGATCGACTGGTCGAACAGCTTCAGCGAGTTGATGATCGAGATGATGGTGAAGGGCAGGGCGACGATCACGTGGCTGACCACGAAGGCGAACAGCGTGCCGGTGTAGCCCAGCTTGAGAAACAGCGCGTACACCGCCACGGCGATGATCACCAGCGGTACGATCATCGGCATGGTGAACAGGCCGTACAGCAGCTCACGGCCCGGGAAGCGGCCGCGCACCAGGGCGAACGCGGTGGGCAGGCCGAGGGCCACGGCGGCGAAGGTGGTCAGTACGGCGACCTTGAGGCTGGCCAGCGCGGCGTCCATCCACTCGGGGTTGGAGAAGAACTGCACGTACCATTTCACGGTCCAGTCCGGCGGCGGGAACACCAGCCATTGGGACGAGCCGAACGACAGCAGGATGATGAACACCACCGGCAGCAGCAGGAACGCGGCGATGACCCCGGTGGTCAGGTACAGGCCCGTGCGCAACGGGCGGCTCATGGCATTGGGTGACAGCAGCATGGCGGATTACCTCGCGTTACCGACCGGGGATTCCGGCTGCAGTTTCAGGTACAGGTAGAAGAGCACCAGGGTGATCAGCACCAACAGGGCGGCCGCAGCACTGGCCAGGCCCCAGTTCAGGAACGATTGCACCTGCTGGATGATGAACTCGGGCAGCATCATGTTCTGCGCGCCGCCCAGCAGGGCCGGCGTCACGTAGTAACCGAGGGACATGACGAACACCATCAGCGCGCCGGAGAACAGCCCCGAGCGGCACAGCGGCAGGAACACCTTCCAGAAGTTGGTCCAGGGGCTGGCGCCGCAGATGGAACCGGCCTGCAGCACCATCGGGTCGATGGCGTGCATGGTCGCCTGCAGCGGCAGCACGATGAACGGGATCATGATGTAGCTCATGCCGATCACCACGCCGGTGAGGTTGTGCACCATCTCCAGCGGCGCATCGATGATGCCCAGCGCCATCAACACCTTGTTGATCACCCCCGAACTCTGCAGCAGCACCAGCCAGGAGTAGGTGCGCGCCAGCAGGCTGGTCCACATCGACAGCAGCACGATGTTCAGCAGCCAGCGGCCCCAGCCCTTGGGCACCAGGGTGATCGCCCAGGCCAGCGGGAAGCCCAGCAGCACGCTGATCAGGGTCACCAGGCCAGCTACCGAGAAGGTGTTGAACAGCACCCGGGCGTAGGCCGAGTTGGCGAACAACTGCTCGTAGTTGCCCAGCCCCGGCACCGGCTCCAGTACACCGCGCAGCAACAGGCCGATCAGCGGGGCGAAGAAGAACAGGCCAAGAAACAGCAGGGCCGGCAGCAGGTTACGGCTGCCGCGCCAGCGTTGGCTCAGGGGCGGGCGGCGGTCGTCCGCCCGTGGCGCGCCGGTGCCGCTGGGGGCACCTTGCGCGTTGTGCAGGGCATTGATGGCGACTTTCATTTGACCAGCCACTCATTCCAGCGGGCCGCGATGGCCTGGCCGTTCTTGGCCCAGTAGGCGAAGTCCAGGGTCACCTGGTCCTGGGCGTAGGCGGTCGGCAGGTTCTTGGCGAGGTCCTTGTCGAGCTTGGCGACGCTGTCGACGTTCACCGGTGCATAGGCGGTCTTGTTGGCGAACTCGGCCTGGCCTTCGGCGCTGCTGGCGTTGGCCAGGAACTTCATGGCCGCGTCCTTGTTCTTGGCGCCTTTGGGGATGACCAGGAAATCGGCCATGACCAGGTTCTGTTTCCAGCTCACGCCGACCGGCGCGCCGTCCTGCTGCAGGGCATACACGCGGCCGTTCCAGAACTGCCCGAGCGAGGCTTCACCCGAGGCCAGCAGTTGCTGCGACTGGGCGCCGCCGCCCCACCAGACGATGTCCTGCTTGATGGTGTCGAGCTTCTTGAAGGCGCGGTCCAGGTCCAGCGGGTAGAGCTTGTCGGGGGCTACGCCGTCGGCCAGCAGGGCCAGTTCGAGCACGCCGGGGCTGGGCCATTTGTACAGGGCGCGTTTGCCGGGGTAGGTCTTGGTGTCGAACAGGGCCGACCAGTCCACTGGCTTGTTGGCGCCGAGCTTGCCCTCGTTGTAGCCGAGCACGAAGGAGAAGAAGAACGAGCCGACGCCATGGTCGGAGACGAAGCGCGGGTCGATCTTGTCGCGCTTGATCTGGTTGAAATCGAGGGGTTCGAGCAGGCCTTCGCTGGCGGCGCGCAGGGCAAAGTCGGCTTCGACGTCGACCACGTCCCACTGCACGTTGCCGCTTTCGACCATGGCCTTGAGCTTGCCGTAGTCGGTGGGGCCGTCCTGCACGACCTTGATCCCGGACGCCTTGCTGAAAGGTTCGGCCCATGCCGCTTTCTGCGCATCCTGGGTGGTGCCGCCCCAGCTGACGAAGTTCAGGCTATCGGCCGCCTGGGTGGCCTGGCAGGCCAGGGTCAGCAGGCTGGCGGACAGCACTGCGGTTACTCGTTTGCTCAACAGCATGGTTACGCCCTCGTTACTTTTGTTATTCGAGGCGGGGCTGGTGGTGCGCCCGCCAATAATGTTCGGGGAGCTGCTTTCACTGTGTGTCGCGTGGCCGTCTTGTGATTGTAGGTACGGCCGAAGAATTCAAGGTCTACGGGATATCATATTATGGTATTCCAAACTTTTCGCAAGAGGGATGGGCGACCGGCCATCACTCTGTTGCCCGCGAAAACGACGCGGACCCTGTGGGAGCCGGCTTGCCGGCGATTGCGCCAGTTCAGGCACCACCGCTATGCCAACTGACTCAATCGCTGGCAAGCCAGCTCCCACAGGGTCCGCGCTGTTACACAAGGGTTGAATCAGCCAACCATCCCAGGCTCGAACGGAATGCTCTGCACCACCTCCAGCTCATACCCCGCCAACCCCGCATACTTCAGCGGCGGCCCCAGGTGGCGCAGCTTGCCCACGCCCAGGTCCTGCAGGATCTGCGCGCCGGTGCCGACTTCCGAATACACCTTCGACTGGCCGCGCTGGTAGGGGCGCAGCGGCTGCGTCAGTTGCGGTACACGCTCCAGCAGCGCCTGGGAAGACTCATGGTTGGCGAGGATCACCACCACCCCGGCGCCTTCCGCGGCTACCTTCTGCAGCGCCGCCCACAGGGTCCAGTTGGCGGGCCCTGCATACTCGGCGCCGACCAGGTCACGCAGCGGGTCAATCACATGCACGCGCACCAGCGTCGGCTGCTCGCGGCGAATGTCACCCATGACCATGGCCATGTGCACACCGCCCTCGATGCGGTCTTCATAGGTGACCAGGCGGAATGTGCCGTGCACGGTGGGCAGTTCGCGCTCACCGATGCGCTTGATGGTCTGCTCGGTGCTCAGGCGGTAGTGGATCAGGTCGGCGATGGTGCCGATCTTGATCCCGTGACGGGCGGCGAATACTTCCAGGTCCGGGCGCCGGGCCATGGTGCCGTCGTCGTTGAGCACTTCGACGATCACCGAGGCCGGGGTGAAGCCGGCCAGGCGGGCCAGGTCGCAGCCGGCCTCGGTATGGCCGGCGCGGGTCAGCACGCCGCCTTCACGGGCACGCAGGGGGAAGATGTGGCCGGGTTGTACCAGGTCTTCCGGGCGGGCATCGGCGGCCATGGCGGCGGCCACGGTACGGGCCCGGTCGGCGGCGGAGATGCCGGTGGTGACGCCGCTGGCGGCCTCGATCGACACGGTGAAAGCGGTGCTGAACACGCTGCCGTTGGCCGGCACCATCTGCTCGAGGCCCAGGCGCTGGCAGTGGTCGTCGGTGAGGGTCAGGCAGATCAGGCCACGCGCCTCGCGGGCCATGAAGTTGATGGCCTGGGCGTCGCAACGCTCGGCGGCGATCAGCAGGTCGCCCTCGTTTTCGCGGTCTTCGTCATCCACCAGCAGGACCATCTTGCCCTGGCGGTAATCCTCGAGGAGTTCTTCGATGCTGTTGAATGCCATGTTGCACGCTCACGGTGATGGGGTGATTATTATGGTATACCATCATACATAAATATCACTGAAGCAGGAGTACGACGCATGAAGGCCTACTGGATCGCCCATGTGGACGTCAGCGACCCCGAGCAGTACCAGCAGTACACCCAGCGCGCCCCGGCGGCGTTCGTTGCCTTCGGTGGGCGCTTTCTTGCCCGTGGCGGGCGCAGCGAGGCGATGGAGGGGCGGCCCACTCCTCAGCGTAGCGTGGTGATCGAGTTCGATTCGTATGAGCAGGCGCTGGCGTGCTATCGCTCGGATCTGTATCAGGAGGCTTGCCGCCACCGCCAGGGGGTGGCGAAGGCGGAGGTGATCATTGTCGAGGGGGTTGAGCCCTGATGCTTGAGCTGGGGTACTGGGGCTGCTTCGCAGCCCTTCGCGGGTAAACCCGCTCCCACAGGGATAACCCAGGCCAGCAATGTGGGAGCGGATTTACCCGCGAAGGGCCGCAAGGCGGCCCCATTCACACGTCTTCTTTCGCCTGCCCGCGGGTACGCAGCAGCGACAACAGCACCCCGCCCAGCAACAGCCCGAACGTCACGCCCAGCGACACCCCCGCCGGCACCTTGCCCACCAGCCCGTGCCAGAAGATCTTGCAGCCGATGAAGATCAGCACCATCGCCAGCGCGTACTTGAGGTAGACGAAGCGGTGCATCAACGCCGCCAGGGCGAAGTACAGCGAGCGCAGGCCGAGGATGGCGAAGATGTTCGAGGTGTAGACGATGAATGGGTCCTGGGTGATGGCGAAGATCGCCGGCACGCTGTCGACGGCAAACACCAGGTCGGCCAGCTCGATCAGCACCAGGGCGAGGAACAGCGGTGTGGCGTAGCGGATGGCCTGTTGCTCCCCGGGCGGGGTGAGCCGCACGAAGAAGCGCGGGCCGTGGATCTGTTCGGTAACCCGCATGTGCCGGCGCACGAAACGCAACACCGGGTTGTTGGCCAGGTCCGGGTGGCTGTCGTCCTTCGACAGCGCCATCTTCACCCCGGTGAACAGCAGGAAGGCGCCGAAGATGTACAGCACCCAGGCAAAGTGCTGTACCAGTGCCGCGCCCACGCCGATCATGATCGCCCGCAACACCACCACCCCGAGGATGCCCCAGAACAGCACGCGGTGCTGGTAGCGGCGGGGGATGGCGAAGAAGCTGAAGATCATCGCCATGACGAACACGTTGTCCATCGACAGCGATTGCTCCACCAGGAACCCGGTGTAGAACTCCAGCGCCGACTGCGCGCCCAGCTCGTGCCAGACCCACACGCCAAACAGCACGCCGACACTGAAGTAGCCGGAATACAGCAGCAGGCTTTCGCGCATTTCGATCTCGCGTTCCTGGCGGTGCAGCACACCCAGGTCAAGCACGAGCAAGGCGATGACAATTGCGATGAACACCAGCCACAACCAGGTGCTGGTACCGAGGAATGGATTAACGAGAAATGCATGCAGAGCTGTCATGAGCCCCTCCTTGATTGTCGACGTTGCCAGGCAACAGTGATTCCGACATGGCGGCGCAAACCGTCAGAGGGGCCCGGCATCACATGGTCTTGAGGCTAGTTCTGAATGCCGGGGATGCCGATGACAGGGCTGTTACATTTCTTTTCCAACAAGGCATTTATTACGAATCATTAGCAATTGTAAAAATTTCGTAAAAACCCTAGGATGCGCCGCAGCCGTCGCAGAACGGGCGCGCCACTTGGCGTAGCGCAGGTACAACCATAAAAAATGGCAGTGATTAGCCCCTTACGTAGCGAGCTTCACAACACACTAGGGGTCGACAAGCGTGCAACAGCAGTACTCTCTGAACACGGTTCAAGGGGCAGGGAACGCCACCACCGTCCGCCAGCGCCACCCGCTGGCCTTGGCCATTCTCGCCGCCACCCTCGCCACGCCGGTCGGCATGGCCTGGGCAGAGCAGGCCGGCGGCACGGGCACCCTGGAGCTGGGCGCCACCTCCATCACCGACTCGTCGCTGGGTGAAACCACCGAAGGCAGCGGCTCCTACACCACCGGCGCCACCCGCACCGCCACGCGCATGGCGCTGTCGCCGCGCGAGACGCCGCAGTCGGTGAGCGTGATCACCCGCCAGCAGATGGATGACCAGAACCTCACCAGCATCAGCGATGTCCTGAGCAAGACCCCGGGCGTCACCGTCAACAAGCTCGACAGCAACCGCGCCAGCTTCAAGGCCCGTGGCTTCGACATCGACAACTTCCAGGTTGATGGCATCCCGGCGGCATTCCGTTTCGGCAACGGCATCGACCAGACCGACATGGTCATCTATGACCGGGTGGAGGTGCTGCGTGGCGCCACGGGCCTGCTCAGTGGCTTCGGCAGCCCTTCGGCGACCGTCAACCTGGTGCGCAAGCGGCCTACCCGCGAGCTGTCGGGCTATGTGTCGCTGGGTGCTGGCAGCTGGGACACCTACCGCGGTGAATTCGACATCGGCGGCGCGCTGACCCCCGAAGGCAATGTGCGCGGGCGCTTGGTCACGGCCTATGAAGACGGCCAGTCGTTCATGGACAACCTGTCCGAGAAGAAACAGGTGATGTACGGCATCGTCGAAACCGACCTGAGCGAAGACACCCTGCTCAGCGTTGGCCTGAGCCGTCAGACCAACCGCCCGGAGGGTTCCTCCTGGGGGCCATCGACGCCTCTGCTGGACAACAAGGGCAACGAGTTCGGCATGTCGCGCTCGTTCAACCCGGGCGCCAAGTGGAGCGCCTGGGACAATACCGCCGACAACCTGTTCGTCACCCTCGAGCAGCGCCTGGCCAACGACTGGACCCTCAAGGCCTCGGCCACCCGCAGCGAGACCGATTCGCCAATCACCCTCGGCTCTGCGGCCAGTGGTTATCCGGACTCGGCCACCGGTGCCGGCATGGGCGTGTGGCTGGGGCGCTACCGCTACCAGACCGACCAGAACGCTTACGACCTGTATGCCAGCGGGCCGTTCCAGATGCTCGGCCGTGAGCACGAGCTGGTGGCCGGGATCTCCCATCGCGACACCCGGGCCCATGAAGAGAGCTGGCCGTTCCTGTTCGGCAGCGCCAACATCTACCAATGGAACGGCGACTACCCCGAACAGGATTGGGGCCGCCCGTTGTCGAAGGTCGACACCCGTCTGCGCGAAGATGCCGCCTACCTGACCGGTCGCTTCAAACCCACCGACCGGCTCTCGATCATCCTCGGCGGGCGCCTGTCCAACTGGCAGCTCGACAGCACCCGCCTGGACACTACCAGCGGCGAGCGCAGCAAGACCCAGGACCTGGAAGAGAACGGCGTGGTGGTGCCCTATGCCGGCCTGGTCTACGACCTGGACGACACCTGGTCGGTGTACGGCAGCTACACCAGCATCTTCAAACCGCACGAAAGCGAGCAGGACGCCAGCGGCAAGATGATCGAGCCGGAGGAGGGCGATGCCTACGAGCTGGGCCTGAAGGGCGAGTTCTTCGATGGCCGCCTGAACGCCAGCCTTGCCGTGTTTGAAGTGCAGCAGGACAACCTGGCGGAGCTCGAACGTACCGACCCGACCACCAACCGCGGCATCTACCGCTCGATCCAGGGCGCCAAGACCCGAGGCTTCGAGCTTGAGCTGGCGGGTGAGTTGACGCCGAACTGGCAGGTGCAAGGCGGTTTCACCCACCGCATCACCCGTGATGGCGAGCACGACAAGATCTCCACCATCGAACCGGAGAACCTGCTGCGCCTGTCCACCAGCTACCGCCTGCCCGGGGTATGGAACAAGCTGACCGTGGGGGGCTCGGCCAACTGGCAGAGCAAGGTGTGGAAGGACCTCGACAGCCCGGTGGCGGCTGACCAGACCATTCGCTACACCCAGTCGGACTACCTGATCCTCGACGCCATGGCCCGCTACCAGGTGACCGAGCAGTTGTCGGTGACCCTCAACGGCAACAATCTCACCGACAAGAAGTACTTCAACAACCTGGGCTTCTATAACGGTGGCTTCTACGGTGATCCGCGCAACTTCATGCTGACCACCCGCTACGCCTTCTGAGCCTGACCTCGCCTGTTGCGCACGTACCGGGGTTGCCCCGTGCGTGCGCAGTCAATTACCGATGCTTGACGGCATACGCCTGGCGCACATCGCTGGCCCAGCCATCGAGCACGGCCTTTACGTTGTCGGCGGTCATCGGCTGGCGGTCGTTTTCCAGCGGCACGCCAGTCCCGGTGAGTACCGCCGCGCCGATCAGCCTGCCGCTGGTGCCCGCCTCGAAACGCAGCTCGCTGGCAATTTCACTGTCCAGGTCTCGCCAGCCTGCAGCGCTGCTCACCCCGGCCGCAACCAGGGTCACCGGCAGCCATTCATAGAAGCGCAAACCTTGGATATGGGCGTCGACCCGGCTGATGACCGGCCTGATCACCAGGGTGTTCGGGCCTGGGCGCTCGACCACGGTCATGACCTTGCCCAGCTCGTTGCGCAGCGCCGCGTCGTAGTAGCCGGTGATGCTGGCCAGCGTGCTCTGTGGGATGCGAGCGGTCGGCGTGGGCGCAGGGTAGAGCTGGCTTGGTGCGAGGTACACCTGGATATAGCGGCCGCGCGGCAGTTTAGGGTCGACCCAGGTCAGGGCGGTGCCGCCCGAAGGCGTCGGGTGCGGGCTCAGCACGCTGTAGTCCGGCAGGTAGCCGGCAGGCGGCGGCGTCTTGCTGCTGCACGCAGACACGCCCAATACGCAGGTCAGCAGCACGGCACGGGCAGGCATGCGCTTCATGCTTGGCCTGCGGCGGCATCGCTCGCCACGTCCTGTGGCGAATGCTCGATGTGCAGTTGCCCCTTGGCCATCATCCAGTGGATGAGTTCGTTCGCCGTCACCGTATGGCTGTATTCCACCCATTCGCCGTGCGCCGGGCTGTAATGTTCGAAGTAGCGCCGCAGGACGATCTGGCCATTGTGCTCGCCCAGTTCAAGGCTTGCCTGCTGGATGGTCAGGGCTGCGCCGTCGCCACGAGTGCTGGTGCGCTGGTTGAGGATCAGGGCAGGGCCCTCGGTGCTGGTGCTGCGGTGCGAGACGTTCATCGGTGCCCCCTGTGATCGAAGGCCTGCAGGGTGCCCCAGGTTGTTTGCCGGCGAATGTCGGGGTGATGTCCACACTGTAGGAATGTTACGCGGTTGAAATAAATGACCGCAGCCGCGCAATGGTTTTAGATACGCCCTTTTTCTGGACCCAGTGACCGTGAGCAGACTGCTGATCGTCGACGACGACGTGGAAATCCTGGCCCTGCTGAAGCAGTTCTTCATGCAGCATGCCTACGAGGTCGAGTTGGCCGCCGACGGCCAGGCCATGTGGGCGGCCATTGCCCGGCAAGCCCCGGACATCATCATCCTCGACCTGATGCTGCCGGGCGAGGGCGGCCTGAGCCTGTGCCAGAAGGTCCGTGCCCAGACCGGCATCCCGATCGTCATGCTCACCGCCATGGCCGAGCTGAGCGACCGTATCGTCGGCCTGGAACTGGGCGCCGACGACTACCTGACCAAACCCTTCGACCCGCGTGAGCTGCTGGCCCGCCTGCGCGCCGTGCAGCGCCGGGCCGGTGGCCAACTGCCCCGTGCCGAGGCCGTGCGGCCGCTGATCGGCTTCGCCGGCTGGCAGCTGGATGTCACCTGCCGCGAGCTGCGCTCGCCCGAGCAGGTGATGATCCCGTTGTCCGGCGCCGAGTTCGACCTGCTGGTGGTGTTCCTCGAGCACCCGCAGCGCATCCTCACCCGCGAGCAACTGATCGACCTGACCCGTGGCCAGGGGCATGACGCCTTCGACCGCAGCATCGATGTGCAGGTCAGCCGGCTGCGGCGCAAGATCGAGCCCGACAGCAAGCGGCCGGACTTGATCCGTACCGTGCGCAACGGCGGCTACCTGTTCACTGCCAAGGTCACCCGCTCATGATCGGCCGGTTGTTGCGACGCGACACCCTGCGCTGGCGGATCGCCCTGACCATCTTCGCCGCCATGCTGGCGTCGCTGGCGCTCAATGCGCTGTTCGTCCAGGTGGCTGGCACCTGGGCGCGCCCGCCGATCGAGCGTACCGGCCTGCTCGAACAGATCGCCGTGACCACGCGCCTGCTGGAGGCGGCGCCGGTACCGTTGCGCGGGCAACTGGCGCAGGCGGCGAGCAGCCCGGCCTTGCAGGTGACCTGGAGCGGCCAGCGTGAAGCGCTCGGGCTGCCTGCCGCGGGCATGGTGGTGGAGGCCGAGCGGATCCCGGCGTTGCGGCCATTACTGGGGCAGGGCAGGACGATCGAGGCGTTCAACCCCTCGGATTGGCCAGCGGGCAGTGCCCAGGCGCATTACGGCGCACTGGTGCGCCTGGCCGATGGCAGCTGGCTGACGTTCGTCCCGCCCGAGCGCAGCTGGGGGCTCAGCGCGCCGTCACGCATTGCGGTGATCCTCGGCCTGGGGCTGATCGCCACGCTGCTGGTGGCCTGGCTGGCCACGCGGCAACTGGCCAACCCGCTGCAGCGCTTCGCCAGCGCGGCGCGCCGCTTCGGCGGCGACCTGCAGGCCCCGCCCATCGATATCGAGGGGCCGCAGGAGATCCGCCAGGCCATCGTCGCGTTCAACACCATGCAGGCGCAGATCCAGCATTTCGTGCGCGAGCGCACGCAGATGCTCGCGGCCATCTCCCATGACTTGCGTGCACCACTGACACGCCTGCGCCTGCGCAGCGAGTTCATGGAGGACCTGGAACACCAGCGCAAGCTGGTGCGCGATGTCGACGAGATGCAATCGATGATCAACGCGGCCCTGGCGTTCTTCCGCGAAGGCACGCAATTGGAGCAGGCGACGGTGTTCGACTTGTCCGAGCTGCTGCAGACCATCCTCGACGACTACTGCGACCAGCACATCGACGTCGACTTCAGCGGCCCCGCACACCTGGTGCATTGGGGCCGGCCGTTGGCGCTCAAGCGTGTGGTGGTCAACCTGCTGGAGAACGCGATCAAGTATGCGCGCGCCCCGCGCATCGCCTTGAGCCGTGAGGCCCATCGGGTGCTGATCGAAATCAGCGACGAGGGGCCGGGCATCCCCGAAGCGGCACTGCAGCAGGTGTTCGAGCCGTTCTTCCGCCTGGAGGGCTCACGCAACCGGCATACCGGCGGCGTCGGGCTTGGCTTGTCGGCGGCGCGGGCGATGGTGCGCGAGCAGGGTGGCGAGCTGACCTTGCACAACCGCCGGGGCGCGGGGCTGGTGGCACGGATCGAGCTGCCAGACTACCGCTGAGGCTCAGTACACCCAGACCTCGACCCGGCGGTTGCGCAAGCGCCCCTGTTCCAGGTCGTTGCCCGCGACCGGCAGCTCGTCGCCCATACCGGTCACTTCCTTGACCTCCACGCCCTGGCGCGCCAGCTCACGGCGTACCGCCATGGCCCGCAGGCGCGAGAGCAGGGCGGCGCGCCCCGGGGTTTCCTTGGGGTCGCCAAAACCCACCAGGACCGCCTTGCGCTGCAACTTGCCGGCCTGGCGCAGGTAGTCGCCGACCCGCTGCACATCGCGCAGGGCCTTGTTGTCGAGGCCGGCGCTGCCCTCCTGGAAACGGAAGTTGACCGTCAGGCGGTTGGCTTCGCGGGCAAGGCTCAGGTAGCGCACTGGCATGTCCGCTTGCGCCGGCACCGGCAGCGCCTTGATCTGCTGCGAGACGAAGCCCTGCTCGGCGACGATGGCCTGGCCGGCGGGGCTCTGGGCGAACTCGGCCAGGGCCCGGGCCTGGGGGATCGCGTTGGCCGGCAGGTAGAAGAACAGGCGCCGCGACAGCGGGTAGTCCTCGCTGGCCACCAGCGCGCGGCTGGGTGGCAGGGCAGCGGCTTCACCGTCGGCCACCGCCAGTACCTTGGCCCCGTGCACCGTGGCCAGGCCGCTGAAACCGATGGCCTGGCGGTCGGCCTTGACCTGTTCGGCCAAGGCGTCGGCGGCTTCGAAGCGCCGGGCCTGGGCCGACAGTTCGCCGTGTCGTGGGTCGAGCACCAGCGCCTTGAAGGTTTCGAAGGTGCCCGAGCGGTCGTCGCGGGCGTACAGGTGGATAGCGCCGCCGGGCACCCCCAACTGCTCCCAGCGTGAGAGCTGGCCGGAGAAGATCTGCGCCAGTTGCACGGTGGTCAACTGCGCCAGCGGGTTGTCGGGGTGGACGATAACCGCCACCCCATCCAGGCCGATCACCTGTTCCGAACCAGCCCCGCGCAGGTCGCCCAGGGCTTGCAGTTGCTGCGCTTCGCGGTCGCTGATTGGCCGCGAGGCGGCGGCCAGGTCGGCATCTCCCCGGGCCAGGGCGGCAAAGCCTGTGCTCGAACCATGGGCGGCGATGTCGATACGCAGCGGCTGGCCGTTGCGGCTCTGGGCGCGGATCAGGGTCTCGTTGGCTGCTGCGCCGGGCTGGCTGTCGATCGCACTGGCGCCTTGCGCCTGCAGCAGCCCGCGCACCAGCGCCGGGCCCAGTGCGGCGCCGATGGTGTTGGAGCCCTGGATGCGCAGTTGCACAGGTTCAGCCACGGCCAGCGCGGGGATCAGGCAGAGCAGAAGGGTGAACAGGCGGTGCATGCCGGGGACCTTTGGCACAGAGTTGCGCCGCAGATTACGACAGGGGCGTGACTGTTGGATGACAGGTACCGGCAGCTGACTTTTGATGCCTTCAGGTGTATGGCGACAGGTTTGCAGCGCTCTCAAGATCGAGCGCCGCCCGCGCGGCGCTTCGCGGGTAAACCCGCTCCCACAGTTTGTTTCGGGCCAGTCTTTCCTGTGCCATCACCTGGTCCGCCTTGTTGGTACGACGCGGTTTCAGTGTGGGCGTTGCCGCCGCCCCACAGGGCTCAAGGCATGCACCAAGGCAGGCGCCGGTACTTTCCCAGGAATAATTGGCCCGAAACAAACTGTGGGAGCGGGTTTACCCGCGAAGCGCCGCGCGGGCGGCGCTCGATCTCATAGGCGCTGCAAAAATATCGGCGAGCCCCAGGTGGCCCTCACCAAGCTTCCCGCCAAATCAACGCGCCTCAGGCACGATGATGTGCGACGGCACCTCACTGGCCCGCCGCCGGGCAACGCAGTAATACAGCACACTCGGCACCACCAGCCCGATCAGCCAGGACACATCCACGCCGCCCATGTGCGCAACCATGGGCCCGGTATACAGCTTGGTGTCGATGAACGGCATCTGCACCAGCACGCCGAAGGTGTACACGCCGATCCCCGGCCAGTTCCAGCGGCCATAGCGGCCGTTGGGGTCGGCCAGTGCCGGAATGTCGTAGCGTTCCTTGGTGATGAAGTAGTAATCCACCAGGTTCACCGCGCTCCAGGGCACGAAGAAGGTCAGCAGGAACAGGATGAACGACTTGAACGCCGTGAGGAACGAGTGCTGGCCGAGCAGGGCGACCAGCGTGGCGGCGCCGACGATGGCCAGCACGAACACCAGGCGCTGGGCGCGGCTGATCGACAGGTGGCCACGAAAACCGCTGATGATCGTGGCGATGCACATGAAGCTGCCGTAGCTGTTGAGCGTAGAGATGGTCACCTTGCCGAATGCGATGCAGAAGTACAGCAGCGCCGCCGTGGTGCCGGCGCCGCCCAGGCCGACGATGTAGGCCACTTCACGCCCGGAGAACTGCCCACCGGCGATGGCGACGGCGAACACCCCCAGGACCATCGACGCTTGGGCGCCGAGCACCGAACCCAGGCCGGCGGCAAGGAACGTCTTGAGGGGCGAGGTGTTGCTGGGCAGGTAGCGCGAATAGTCGGCCACATAGGGGCCGAAGGCGATCTGCCAGGACGCCGCCAGGGAGACCGCGAGCAGGAAGGTCGACCAGCTGAAATGGCGGTTGGCGAGCAGTTCGTTGATGTCGGCCAGCATCAGGATGCGGCTGAACAGATAGACGAAGGCAATGATCCCCAGCACGCTGGCCACGCGGCCGATCCAGTGAATCACCCGGTAGCCGGCCAGGGTCGCCAGCACGATCACCCCGGCGAACAGCAGAATGCCGGTGCTGTCGCTGACGCTGAGCAATTGGCCGATGGCCTGGCCGGACAGCACCGTGCCGGTGGCGGTGAAGCCCATGTACATCAGGCACACCAGCACCATGGGGATGGCTGCGCCGTAGACCCCGAACTGCACGCGGCTGGAGATCATCTGCGGCAGCCCCAGGCGCGGGCCCTGAGCGGCATGCAGGGCCATCACCGCGCCGCCGATCAGTTGGCCGATGAACAGGCCGATCAGCGACCAGAACACATCGCCGCCGAGCACCACGGCCAGGGCGCCGGTGACGATCGCGGTAATCTGCAGGTTGGCACCCAGCCACAGGGTGAACTGGCTGTAGACGCGTCCATGGCGTTCGGTTTCGGGGATGTAGTCGATCGAGCGCCGCTCGATCACAGGTTTGCTGGACATCGGGGAGTGCTCCGCTTCGTTGTTTTTGTGAAGGGCGGCGGCTATCGGCAGGACGCAGGGCGGATGGCCGAGGCTTGATCTGAGCATGTCTATACAAGTCCGGTCAAGTGAAGCTTGCGGCCGATTTTTCCTACTGTCATGGAGCCGATACAGCGCACTGTTACGCAAGGTCGGTACACAACTGTGCTGGTCCCTTGGCTTGCAACCGCCTTATGCTGTAACGAAATATGTCTAGAACAAGCCTGCAGAAGGAAAGCGTGCCATGCCACTCAAGGACCTGCTGATCGCCCTGGTGGTGATCATCGCCTGGGGCGTCAATTTCGTGGTCATCAAGGTCGGCCTCGACGGCCTGCCGCCGATGCTGCTGGGTGCCTTGCGCTTTCTGCTGGTGGCGTTTCCGGCGGTGTTGCTGGTGCGGCGCCCGAATTTGCCGTGGCGCTGGCTGATCGCCTACGGTGCGACCATCTCCCTGGGGCAGTTCGCTTTCCTGTTCCAGGCCATGTACAGCGGCATGCCGCCGGGGCTGGCGTCGCTGGTGCTGCAATCGCAGGCGTTCTTTACCCTCGGTTTCGCTGCGCTGTTCCTCGGTGAGCGGCTGCGCCTGGCCAGTGTGCTCGGGCTGCTGGTGGCGGCCGGGGGGCTGGCGGTGATCGGCAGCGAGCACAGCAGCCACGTGCCGCTGATCGCCTTGCTGCTGACCCTGTGCGGCGGCGCCATGTGGGGCATGGGCAACATCATTACCCGGCGTTTCGGCAAGGTTGACCTGGTGGCGCTGGTGATCTGGGGCGGGCTGATCCCGCCGCTGCCGTTTTTGGCGCTGTCGTGGTGGCTGGAAGGGCCGGAGCTGATCGCCCATGCACTGCTCAACATCAGTTGGAGCTCTGTGCTGGCCCTGGCCTACCTGGCGTTCGTCGCCACCATGGTCGGCTACAGCCTGTGGAGCACGCTGCTGTCGCGCCACCCGGCAGGCAAGGTGGCGCCGTTCTCGCTGCTGGTGCCGGTGATCGGCCTGAGTTCCTCGGCGTTGCTGCTGGGCGAGCGCTTGAGCCAGATGCAGGTCTGGGGTGGCCTGCTGGTGATGCTGGGGCTGCTGATCAATGTGTTCGGGCCACGGTTGGGGCAGCGCTTGAAGGCAGCCAGCGCGTAGGGCTTCAGGGGGCATAGGTCGGTATTACGGGGTTGGTGCGGTAGCAACTGTCTTGTATTGCTTGTTCTGGCCTCATCGCCGGCAAGCCGGCTCCCACACCGTCCGCACGAGCCTCAAGCCAGGCGCTGTCCCTGTGGGAGCCGGCTTGCCGGCGATGCCGCACACCCTCTGTTAGACTCGGCCTCTTTTGCCATGTCAACGGAGCAGCCCATGATCATCTCTACCACCAGCCAACTCGAAGGCCGCCCCGTGGCCGAGTACCTCGGCGTGGTCAGCGCCGAATCGGTGCAGGGGATCAACTTCGTGCGTGATTTCTTCGCACGCTTTCGCGACGTCTTCGGCGGCCGTTCGCAGACCCTGGAAGGCGCACTGAAGCTGGCCCGCGAGCAGGCCACCGAGGAGTTGCAGGCGCGGGCACGGCAGTTGCAAGCCGATGCAGTGCTGGGCGTGGACTTCGAGATCAGCATGCCGTCGGTGCAGGGCGGCATGGTCGTGGTGTTCGCCACCGGCACGGCGGTGCGCCTGAAATAGCAAAATGCCATTGGTCGGGCCAGGGGATTTTGTCCGACTGGTCTGCAAATGACCGGCTAGTCTCACTTCATCAGGCCGCCGCTTCACTTGGGCAAACACGCTGTTTGCCGGCGCGGTCAGCATTGGAGGGAGTCACGGGCATGAACGAATCCTACGTCGAAGACTTGAACGATTCATTTCCGATCAACAATCAGGTGTGGTGCGGCCAGTCGGCGTTCCGGCTGGGTTTCGCCAACATGACCCTGGACGAGTCGGAGCAGCTGCAACCGGCGCACCTGCAGCGCGCCAAGAAGGGTCGCTTCACCCCGCGGCTACCGCCGAAAAAGTGAACCTGCGCAACCAACACCCCGCCCAACGGCGGGGTTTTTTTTGCATTCATTGATCCTGCGCATGGCAACGCAGGGTCGTGCTCGTCGCAGGCCGGCCGCTGTGGTTTGCTTGCGCGATTCACTCAGGGAGTACCGATTCAATGCGTATCAGGGAAGAAACCTACTGGCAGTGGGCTGACCCACAGTTGCACAGCCGCAGCCACGACGAGGCGCTGAGCGACGGCACCTGCATCGAGGTGCAGGTGCGTCTGTCGCGCCTGGGCGCCACGCAGATGTTCCTTGGGGTGTATGCCCAGGGTGGCAGGGCGTTGGTGGAGGAGTACTACCCGGCACGCCCTGGCGAAACCATGACCCGCGCGCTGGTGTGGGGCGTGGACCGGGCCCGCGCCCTGGCTACGGGTGCCTTGCCGCTGCCCGTGCCGGCGCCGCGCCGGCTTCAGGCCTGAGGGTGGCGGTTGCGGCTGGCCTGGACGATACGTTCGGCGGGCACCCGTAGCTGGCGCAACAGGTATTCGGCAAAGTCGGCGGGCCAGGGTTGCAGGGCAATGGCCCGGGCCATGCAGTCCAGCCACTGCGCGCTGTGGCTTTCGTCGATTGGCCATTGCGCGTGGAACGACGGAATGGCGATCGAGCCATAGCGCTCGCTGTACAGGCTCGGCCCGCCCAGCCAGCCACTGAGAAAGCACGCCAGCTTGTCACGCGAAGCAGACAGGTCGTGCGGGTGCATGCGCCGTAGGGGCGCGGCATCCGGCCGCTCATCCATCAACCGATAGAAATCGTCGACCAGCCGGCGCAGGCCATCGATGCCGCCGGCGGCCTGGTAAGAGGCATCGTCGGTGCCGTAGGTGGGGGTGTTCATCAGATGCTCCGCTGCACAGAAGCGGCCATTCTAGCAGGCATGAAAAAGCCCGGCCTTGTGGGGCCGGGCTCAAGCTGTGGTGGACGACGGGGTGTGTCAGTTCAGCGTGTCGATCACCTTGACTGCCTGGTGCTCGCGGGCGCCGGGCCATTCTTGTTGCAGGGTCTGCAGTACGCGGCCGACGAAACCGGTGTCGGCGGCGGCCTTCTTGCCGACGTAGCCTTGGCCACGGCGGTAGACCTTGAAGCGGGCACGCATGCTGGGCATGTGCGATTCGAATTCGTTTTCGACCGTGTTTGGCGGCAGGCGGTCCAGGCGTACTTCGCCGGACTGGCTGACCCACAGCAGATGGTCGTCGAGGCTGTCCTTGCGCGCGGCGAACAGCTGGGCCAATTGGTCGATGGTTGGATTGTTGTTCAAGTTCATCATAAAGCCCCCATTACCCTATTCGTTGGGTGAAGTTCGTTGTGAAGTTCACATTCGGCGCCACAACATGTAGCGCGCTAACCAAAGCTGCTACAGCAGCATCGCAACAGGGGCTTTCTCACGCTGCCTTCTGGGCAGTTTCCCTCTCCACGGACGGCCTGCGTTACCGCGCAAGCCGTCTGGAACACCCTTGCCACCGCTCCCGATCAGGGAGACGGCCTCATCATGCCCAAGGCCCGGGAAGGGCGTCAATAGGTTTGTAGTGAATATTTTTAGTCACTACATGCTGTCCGACAATCTTGCATTTGCTGTCAGACCAAGCCGTTATCGCCGTGTTCAAGGAAGCCTGGGCGTTGCCGCAGCCGGGCATGGTAGGCCTCCAGCGCCGGCAGCGGCGGGTGCTCCAGCGGGGTGCGGCGCCAGCGGTTGAGCGACAGGCCGATGACCACGTCGGCCAGGCTGAAATCGCTACCGGCGATATAGGCGCCGGTGACCTGCAGGCGTTGCTCGAGCAGGCCCATCCGGGCGTTCCACAACGCGCTGCTGGCGGCCAGCTGTGCCGGGTCCTGGTGGGCGGGCGACTGGCGCACCAGCGACATGAACGGGTAGCGCCAGGCGTCGTTGAGGTCGGTGGCCTGCCAGTCCAGCCATTGGTCCACGGCGGCCCGGGCGCGTGGCGCCGACGGGTACAGGTGGCCGCCGTCGTACTGGTTGGCCAGGTAGCGCAGGATGCTGTTGGACTCCCACAGCACGAAATCGCCATCGACGATCACGGGCACCATGGCGTTGGGGTTAAGGGCCAGGAACGCGGGCGTGTCGGTGGCCTGGAAGCCGCTGCCCCAGTCTTCGCGCTGGTAGGGCAGGTTGAGTTCGGCGCAGGTCCACAGCACCTTGCGAACGTTGATCGACGAAGCCTTGCCGAGGATCTTCAACATGCTCATTGCTCCAGGCTGGAGAGGATGCGTTGCGCGGCGCGCACGCGTTCCTCGTTGGGGTAGTTGCGGTTGGCGAGCAGGACGATGCCCAACTGTTTGGCGGGCACGAAGGCAGCGTAGGCACCGAAGCCGCCGGTAGCGCCGGTCTTGTTGTACCAGGCTGCCGGTTCGGCAGGCGCTGATGGGTTCAAGGCACGGGTGGCCTGGGGCTCGCGGATCATTTTCGCGCCGTTGCCGGCCAGCAGGGTGTCGAGCGTGACCGGATAGGGGTAGCGCTCCCAGCCCAGGCCCTGGGTCATTGCGCCGACCTGGAAGTAGCCGCTCTGGGTGATGGCGATGGCCTTGCGCAGGGCTGGATCCAGCTCGGCGGGCTGCACCTGCAACTGCACGTAGCGCAGCAGGTCGCTGGCGCTGGTCTTGATGCCGTAGGCCTGGTCGGCATAAGGGCCCGGATTCACCCGCACGGGTTTGTCGGCAGCATCGTAGCCCTGGGCGTAGAGCCCGCGCTCCTTGCTCGGAACCTCAAGATAGGTGTGCTTGAGGCCCAGGCGTGGCAGCAGGTCCTGGGTCATCAGTTCGGCGAAAGGGCGTTGCTGCGAACGGGCGGCGAGGTCACCGAACAGGCCCAGGCTCGGGTTCGAATAGCAGCGCTGGGTGCCGTGCTCGGTAACGCGCTTCCAGTTTTGCAACCAGGCCAGGGTCTGCTCGGGCGTTTGCACCTCGTCCGGGAACTGCAGCGGCAGGCAATCGCCGCTGTAGGCGCCCAGCTCCAGCACGCTGGCGCTGCCGATTGGCGCATTGGCCAGGGCCGGCTGGTAGCGGCTGGCGGGGGCGTTGAGGTCAAGCTTGCCTTCGGCGCTGGCCAGGGCGGCGAGGGTGGCGGTGAAGGTCTTGCTCAGCGAGCCGATCTCGAACAGGGTGTCGCGGGTCACGGGCTGTTTGTCGTGCTTGTTGGCCCAGCCATAGCTGAAGTAATGCGACTGGCCATTGGCGTAGACCGCCACGGCCATGCCGGCGATGCCTTGTTCGCGCATCAGCGGCTGGATGATGCCATCGACCTGGCTTTGCAGGTCATCGGCCAGCAGTGGTGGTGCCACGAGAGCCAGGGCGGCGGTAAGCAGTGCGCGGTGGGTGCGGATCATCGAAAAGGGCTGTCCTTGTCAGGGGCGGGGAGGTGGTGTCCGTTGCGCGACACTGGCAGGGGTTCCAGCGTTAGCGGCGCAAGGCCCGAAACCTTATCGTCTGGCCTTGCACAATGACAAGACGGAACCTGTGATGAAGTATCTGCGCATGCTGTTCGACAATTTCACCCTGGCCTTGCTTGGGGTGGTGCTGATTGCCACCGTGCTGCCCTGTTCCGGCGAGGGCGCGCTGATGTTCGGCTGGTTGACCAACCTGGCCATCGGCCTGCTGTTCTTCCTGCATGGCGCCAAGCTGTCGCGGGAGGCGATCATCGCCGGTGCCGGTCACTGGCGCCTGCACCTTCTGGTGTTCTCCTGCACGTTCGTGTTGTTCCCGTTGCTGGGCATGGCGTTCAAGCCGCTGTTCGTGCCGCTGGTGGGCAATGAGCTGTACCTGGGTGTGCTGTACCTGTGCGCCCTGCCGGCCACGGTGCAGTCGGCCATCGCCTTCACTTCGCTGGCCCGTGGCAACGTGCCGGCGGCGATCTGCAGCGCCGCGGCATCGAGCCTGCTGGGCATCTTCCTGACGCCGCTGCTGGTCATGATGCTGCTCGGTGCGTCCGGCGATACCGGTTCGGGGCTGGACGCCGTGCTGAAGATCACCTTGCAACTGCTGGTGCCGTTCGTGGCTGGGCAGATTGCTCGGCGCTGGATCGGTGACTGGGTCAAGCGTAATGCACGCTGGCTGAAGTTGGTCGACCAGGGCTCGATTCTGCTGGTGGTCTACACCGCGTTCAGCGAAGCGGTGGTCACCGGCCTGTGGCACACCGTGTCGCCGCAACACCTGGCTGGGCTGTTCGCCGTGTGCGGGATTCTGCTGGCGGTGGTGCTGTTGGGCACCCGCGTGCTCGGGCGGGTGCTGGGGTTCAGTGTCGAAGACCGCATCACCATCCTGTTCGCGGGCTCCAAGAAAAGCCTGGCCACCGGCGTGCCGATGGCCCAGGTGTTGTTCGTGGGCAGTGGTATCGGGGCGATGATCCTGCCCTTGATGCTGTTCCACCAGATCCAGCTGATGGTTTGCGCGGTCCTGGCGCAGCGTTATGCCGCGCGGGAATCCGCGGGTGAGGCGGCGACCGCAGGCTAGCCGAGGGTGCGCTCGATGCCGCCCAGTACCAGGCTCTCCATCAGCGCCAGGCCCTGCGCTTCGCCCAGGTCGCGCTCGCGCAGCCAGCCTGGCAGCTGGTTGAGCAGGGTCGCCAGCACATGCCCGGTGGCGGCCAGGGCGGCGCCTTCGAGCCGTGCTTGCGGGGCGATCAGGCGCAGCAGGCCGGCTTCATAGCGCTCGCGCAACAGCAGCAGGCGCGCCTGCTGTGCCTCGCTGAGGCAACAGAAGTCGCGCTCGGCCAGGCGGAACTGCAACGGACGTTCGCCATGCAGCTGCCAGTGCGCGGCAATCAGGCAGGCCAGCACCGGCTTGCCCTTGGCCAAGGCCCTGCGGCCTTGGTCGAGGGTGGCCTGGAGCTCTTCGTAGAGCTCCTCGATCAGGTCGTAGAGCAGGTCCTGCTTGCTGGGGAAGTGGTGGTACAGCGAGCCCGCGGTCAGCCCCACATGCGCCGCCAGCTCACGCATGCTGACCTGGCCGAAGCCCTTTTCGGCGAACAGCGCCATGGCCCTGTCACGCCGCTCTTCGAAGTTGGCACAGCGCATTGCCGCGTTGACCGGGGGCATGGCGTGCTCCTTAGTAGGTGAAGAAGCCGCGACCGCTCTTGCGGCCCAGATAGCCGGCGGCAACCATTTCCTTGAGCAGCGGGGCAGGGCGGTACTTGCTGTCGTTGAAGCCCTCATGGAAGGCCTCCATGATCGCCAGCAGGGTGTCCAGGCCCACCAGGTCGGCCAGGGCCAGCGGGCCGATCGGCTGGTTGCAGCCCAGGCGCATGCCGGTGTCGATGTCCTCGGCACTGGCCAGGCCTTCCTGGCGCACGAAGATGGCCTCGTTGATCATCGGCACCAGGATGCGGTTGACCACGAAGCCCGGGCGGTTACCGGCGGTGATCGGGGTCTTGCCGAGCTTTTCGGTGACCAGCAGCGCCTGGGCGTAGGTGCTGTCGCTGGTCTGCAGGCCACGGATGATCTCGACCAGGGCCATCATCGGCACCGGGTTGAAGAAGTGCACGCCGATGAAGCGCTCGGGGTGCTCGATGCAGGCGGCCAGTTGGGTGACCGACAGTGACGAGGTGTTGGTGGCGATCAGGCAGTCGTTGCCGACGTTGAGCGCCACCTGCTGCAGGATGCGCTGCTTGAGCTGCAGGTTCTCGGTGGCCGCCTCGATCACCAGCTGCGCGCTGGCCAACTGGGCGTAGTCGGTGCTGGTGCGGATGCGGGTTTTCGCCGCCGCTGCGGTGCCTGCATCCAGGGTGCCCTTGTTGACCTGGCGCTCGAGGTTCTTGCCCAGGGTGGCCACGCCACGCTCCAACGCGGCGTCGGACACGTCCACCAGCAACACCTGGTAGCCGGCCACCGCGCACACCTGCGCGATTCCGTTGCCCATGGTGCCGGCGCCGATCACGGCGATCTGTTCGATAGTCATGTTGCCGGCTCCTTACACGCGTTCGAAGACGACGGCGATGCCCTGGCCGCCGCCGATGCACATGGTGGCCAGGGCGTAGCGGCCCTGCACACGCTGCAGTTCATGGATCGCCTTGGTGGCGATGATCGCGCCGGTGGCGCCTACCGGGTGGCCCAGGGAAATGCCCGAGCCGTTGGGGTTGACCTTTTCCGGGTCGAAGCCCAGGGCGCGGGATACGGCGCAGGCTTGGGAAGCGAAGGCTTCGTTGGACTCGATCACGTCCAGGTCGGCGACGTTCAGGCCGGCCTTTTCCAGCACTTTCCTGGTCGCCGGGATCGGGCCCAGGCCCATCAATTCAGGTTCGACGCCAGCATGGGCGTAGGCCACCAGGCGTGCCAGCGGCTTCAGGCCCAGGCGTTGCACGGCCTCACCGGTGGCCAGCACCAGGGCGGCGGCGCCGTCGTTGATGCTGCTGGCATTGCCGGCGGTGACGCTGCCGTCTTTCTTGAACGCAGGCTTCATGCCGGCCAGTTGCTCGGCACTGGCTTCGCTACGCACGTTCTCATCGACGCTGAACTGCACGCTGCCTTTGCGGGTCTTGATCTCGATCGGCACGATCTGGCTATCGAAGCGGCCTTCGGCAATGGCGCGGGCGGCGCGGCGCTGGCTGGTCAGGGCCACTTCGTCCTGCATTTCGCGGGTGATGCCGTGGGCCGCCGCGACGTTCTCGGCGGTGATGCCCATGTGGAAGTGCTCGAACGGGTCCTGGAGGATGCCGACCATGTAGTCGATACCCTGCAAGTCACCCATGCGCGCGCCCCAACGTGCTTGTGGCAGCAGGTACGGGCCGCGGCTCATGGACTCGGCGCCGGCGGCCAGGGCGATGTCGCTTTCACCCAGCAACAGGCCCTGGGCGGCCGAGACGATGGCCTGCAGGCCCGAGCCGCACAGGCGGTTGACGTTGAAGGCGGGGGTTTCCTTGGGCACGCCGGCATTCATCGAGGCCAGGCGGCTCAGGTAGGCGTCGCGGGGTTCGGTGGGGATCACGGTGCCCATCACCACGTGGCCGATCTGCTCGGCGCTCACACCCGAGCGCTCGATGGCGGCGCGGGTTACCTGGGTGGCCAGGTCGGCCAGCGGCAGGTCCTTGAGCGAACCGCCAAAACTGCCGATGGCCGAACGCACCGCGCTGACAACGTAAATTTCTGTGCTGCTCATAAAGGCTCCGTTTGCAAAGACATGGCGGGGCGGGGGCCGGCTCTGCGAGAATGGCGCCGCCTCAGGGTGGATCGAGTCTAGGCAAAGGCCTCAAGGCGGCCTATGCCGGATCTGTTCAGTCAACCTGGCATTTTTTGCCACTCAGCATAGACAGCGAACTTCAGCCATGCGCGATAGCGATACGGTCGCGGTGTACTTTCTCAACGCCATGCTGCACGCCTTGCGAGAGCGCCCGCAGGCGCGCGATGCCCACCTGCGCGCGGTGGGCATCGAGCCTGGGTTGTTGGCCCAGCCCCAGGCGCGGGTACCGGCCAAGGCCTTCGCCCAGTTGTGGCTGGCGTTGATCGACGAGCTCAACGATGAGTTCTTTCATCTCGACAGCCACGGCATGCCGCTGGGCAGCTTCGCCCTGATCTGCCGTGGGTTGATCCAGGAGCCCAACCTGGACAAGGCCTTGCGCCAGTGCCTGAGCAGTTTCGCGCTGTTTTTGCGTGACCTGCACGGCACCGTCACGGTGCGCGGTGCGCGTGCGGTGATCAGTGTGCAGTCGAGCATCGAAGACCCGCTGACCCGGGTGTACGCCGAGGAAACCTACCTGGTGCTGGTGGTCGGCCTGCTGTGCTGGCTGGCCGGGCGGCGCATCGCCATCGACCGTACCGAGCTTGCGTTGACGCGCCCGGCCCAGGAGGACGACGCCTTGCTGTGGGGGCCGGACCTGCGCCTGGGCAGTGGCCGCACCGAGGTGGAGTTCGACAGCGCCTGGCTGCGCTTGCCGGTGATGCAGGATCTGCCTGCCCTGAAGACTTTTTTACGCAGTGCGCCCCAAGGGCTGGTGATCCGCTTTCGCAATCAGAACGGGCTGGTGGCGGAGGTGTACCGCCACTTGCGCGCCCGCCACTATGGGCAGTGGCCAACCCTGAATGCCATGGCCGAGCGGCAACGGCTCAGTGCCAGCAGCTTTCGCCGCCAGTTGGAGCGCGAAGGGCGTTCATATCAGCAGATCAAGGACGAAGTGCGTCGGGCGATGGCCTTCGAGCTGTTGCGCGAGGGTTGCCTGAGCATTGCCGAGATTGCAGAGCAGACCGGTTTCCAGGAGCCCAGCGCGTTTCACCGGGCGTTCAAGAAGTGGACCGGGCAAAGCCCGGGCATTTACCGGGCCAAGCTTAGAGTGGTCTAGAGCCATCTCAGTTGAGATGCCATGAGTTTGTGTTTGATTCGAGCCTGCTGGAGCCGCTGCGCGGCCCCAAATACGGCTAAGTCTTAGGCCGGCACCATCGCAAAGCCCACGCCAAAGCGGTTCCAGGCATTGATGGTGGCGATGGCCAGGGTCAGGTTGGCGACTTCCTTGGGCTCGAAGTGCTCCTGCAACGCTTCATATTCACCCTGTGGCGCGCCATGCTCGGGCAGGCGGGTCAGGCTCTCGACCCAGGCCAGCGCGGCTCGCTCGCGCGGGGTGAAATAGCGGGTTTCACGCCATACGCTCAAGGTCTGCAGGCGGGCTTCGGTCTCGCCGGCTTTGCGCGCATCGTTGGCGTGCAGGTTGACGCAGTAGGCGCAGCCGTTGATCTGCGAGGCGCGCAGGCGGATCAGTTCGAGCAGCGAATGCTCCAGCCCCGATTGGATCAGGGCTTGCTCGAGGCCGACCATGGCTTTGTAGGCTTCTGGGGCAGCTTTGGCCCATTCGATACGTTCGTGCATGGTGGTTCTCCGGGAAGGTGATCAGGTGTGCAGCCACCTTAACGCCGCCCGGCAGCGCGCCGAATAGCCAATCCAACGCTTTGCCAGGAGGCCAATCCGGCATTCGCCTGGCCACTGAGGTGCATCCAATCTCTTCATTTCTACCGCTGCGGCCAAGCCGGGATAATGGCCGGGTCAATTGCGGAGTACCGATTCATGTCCCAAGAACACTTCATGCGCGAGGCCCTCGACTTGGCCCGCGCCAATATCCAGGCCGGTGGCCGCCCGTTCGGTGCCGTGCTGGTGTACCAGGGCCAGGTGATCGCCCGCGCCGTCAACGAGATCCACAGCACCCAGGACCCGACCAGCCACGCCGAGATGCAGGCCATCCGCCAGGCCGCCCAGGCTTTGGGCCGGGCACGCCTGGACGGTGCCGAGATCTATGCCAGTGGCCACCCGTGCCCGATGTGCCTGGCGGCCATGCACCTGTGCGGTGTCGAACGTGCCTGGTTCGCCTATGGCAACGACGAGGGCGAGCCCTACGGGCTGTCCACCGCCGCGGTTTATACGCAGATGGCCCGCCCGCCGCAGCAGCAAAGCTTGCCGTTGCGCCCGCTCAAGCCCGCTGGCGAAGCGGGCCTGTATGCCCAATGGCAGCAGGCCAGCCAAGCATGAGGGGCGCCCTGAACCTGTTGCTGGTGGTGTTGCTGGCACTCAACCTGCGGCCGATCCTCACCAGCATCGGGCCACTGCTCGAGCCCATGCGCCAGAGCACTGGCCTGGGTTACCAGCAGGCGGCCTTGCTGACGGCGCTGCCGGTGCTGTGCATGGGGCTGGTGCCGCTGCTGCAGCCGTGGCTGCGGCGCTGGCTGAGCGAGCATGGCGGCATGCTCGCCGGGTTGGCGGCGATTGCCCTGGCTTGCCTGTGGCGACTGCAACTGGACAGCGCCTGGGCACTGATCGCCAGTGCGGTGGTCGCCGGGCTGGGGGTGGCGCTGGTGCAGGGCATGATGCCGGGGCTGGTCAACCGCTGGTTCCCCACGCGGCTGGCGGCGACCATGGGCTTGTATTCGGCAGCCCTGATGACCGGTGGCGGCCTGGCGGCGGTGCTGGGCCCCTCGATCACCGCGCACTTTGGCCATTGGCAGGCGGGGCTGGGCGTCTGGGCCTTGCCCGCGTTGCTGGCCGTGGTCGCCTGGATTGCCCTGCGGCCACGCCAGGCCACCCCCAGGCTGGCTGGCACGGGTGGCGGGCACTGGTTCGGCAATCGCCGCGCCTGGCTGCTGGCGCTGTACTTCGGCCTGATCAATGGCGGCTACACCAGCATGGTGGCCTGGCTGCCGGCCTATCACCTGGAGCATGGCGGCACGGCCCAGGGCGGTGGTGAGCTGGTGGGGTTGATGACCATCTTCCAGGTGACCGGCGCCCTCGGCTTGCCGCTGTTGCTGCGCCGCCTGGCGGATCGTCGGCCTGGCTTGTGGTTGGCGCTGCTGATCCAGCTGGGCGGCTTCCTCGGTCTGCTGCTGGCGCCGGCCAGCGCCATGGGCCTGTGGGTGGCGATGATCGGCCTGGGCCTGGGTGCGTGCTTCAGCCTCAGCCTGACGCTGACCCTCGAACACCTGCGCACACCGGCTGAAGCCGGCAGCCTGGCGGCCTTCGTCCAGGGCGTGGGGTTCATCGTCACAGGCATCGTGCCGTACATCACCGGCTGGCTGCGCGATGTCAGCGGCGACTTCCAGGCGTCCTGGGCCCTGCTGACCTGCACCGTGCTGGCCATGCTGCTGGTCACCGCGCGCTTCGCCCCGGGTGGCTATGCCCGGGCCATCGCCCGGCCAGGGCAGGCAGGCGCCGCAGCGCTCAGCTGAGACGCTGCAGGGTATCGCGGACCCGGTCCAGCGCCGGGTCGATATCCAGCAGCTCGATGGCGCCGAAGCCCAGCAGCAACCCCGGACGTACCGGGGCCTCGCTGAAGAACGGCGCCAACGAATACAGCCCCACCTCGACCTTGCGCGCCAGGTTGATCAGCAACTCCACATCGACTCCCGGCTTGGCCAAAGCGCTCAGGTGGAAGCCAGCACTGGCCGGCACGGCCTCGAACCAGGGCGCCAGATCGCCGCCAAGGCGCGCCAGGATCCGTTCGCGGCGGGCGCTGTAGACCTCGTGGCAGCGACGGATGTGCTTGCTCAGGTGGCCTATGCTTTACTCTATATATAGAATGCAGACAGACAATACCAAACCCCTGAAAACACTGGCCAGCAGCCTCCCGCACCTGTCCATGTGCCTGATCGACAAAATGGACAGTGCCAACAATAGTTGTCTCAGCTGCTCTAGCACAGACCTCCCTGGTATCTGCGATGCAGCGAAATCGCAAGCCTCTTGCTGGACTTAAACGAACGCCTCTCACCGTGGTGTCGCACCGCTTTTCGCGCGTATGTAACAGGCATCAGAACTGTTCGGATTGGTAAAAGGAATGCTATCGGGTCGACGGCGTAACCAGTGGTGAACCTAATCTGGAGTACCCCGCAACGCCTGCAAGCGCATGCAGAACCAGGCCGATTTTATGGATGAACAGAAACAGAGCAGCGAAGTGCTGAATGCCACCTCGCTTCTCATTGGGTTTCTTAGAAATGCGTTTAACGCGGCAAACGGATCAAGCTGCAAGCGGAAGTGGCCAACGAAGGCGATGCAGCGGTTTGCTCTGTCCCGCAGGCGAGAGTCAGAGTCCGAGATCCAGCTCCAACTGCATTCCGACCACATGCAATCACTCGTTTCGACTCACCAGTCATGCTGCTAGGCGGCCTCCGCCCAATCCAACAGATCCTCCAACCCGGCCTTCTTCACTTCCTACTCCATGTTGTAGCTCTCAAAGATCTCTCCACCCACCAAAGAAACCAGGTGCTCAAAGAGCCGGTAATGATGGTGCTTCTGGTCGAGGTTCTGCCATTCCCTCATGAAGTCGCGGGGCAGGGGAGAGCTCGCCGACACCGATTGCGGAATGAAGAACGGGCAGAACATTTTGCTGGTCACATCGAATCCGTCGCCGCTCGCGGTCTTGGTGAAATCCATGCACATTAGGCTCTGTACGAAATGGGATGTCGCAAACACCGTATGGAACAGGCCAGCGAGACCATGGCTGCATAGCTTTTCGCGAGCTTGTCTAAGCGTGTCACGATGCGGCGATTCTCTTTCAGCCAGCCAAGCAGGCGCTCGATGATTTTGCGCTGTTGGTACTTGAGTCGATCAAACAGTCTTGCTAAGCCAGGCTTGGGTTTCCGCTTCATCGAGCGCAGCGGGATGACGGGTTGCATTCGATATTGGTCGCAGTAGTGGCGTAGCGCCTCGGCGTCGTAGCCCTTGTAGGCAAGCAACCATTTACAGCGTTTAGGCGGGCGTACACGTTGGCTCGATGGAATGCTGACCTCGTTCAACAGGGGTTGGGCATAGCTGATGTCACTGGCTTGACCGTCAGACAGAAGGAAGCGCAATGGTGTCCCGTTGGCGTCGCAAAGCATGTGGTTTTGGTTGTCAAGCCGCCGCTGCTCCGGCTCTACAAAATCTCAGTGTTTGAGGGGTGGTAATTGGGTTTCTCGGGATTTCGTACAGAGCCTAGTGTCCTGTCTCGGAAATAAGCTGTTCACTTTTGGCGGCGTCTTGGGTGCCCTGCCGGCGTTGCCACTCCTCGCCATAGCCCTGCTATGACTCGTCGCGGCACCTTGGCCGGACACCCAAGCCACTCGCCAAAAGAGAACGTATTTCCGAGACAGGACACTAGTTGATGTAAGTCATAACCGTACTATGAGCGTTGCGTCTCTCAATGCATTGAAAAATGCTGTGAGCGGAGAGGTATTGTCGAAAAATACCAGTGAAAAAATATTGCGATTTTGCTAAGGAATTAGTGAGTGCTGCCGATGATATACTTTCAATAGCTATCTAAGGAGCTGTGCATGTCTGACGGTATGTTTTCCATGGTTAAGAGTGTTTTTCCAAATTTTGTGGCTGGAGCTAAAGATCTACAGCGTTCTATAATTGCTCCGACCGAATTCTTCAAAGATATGAAGCTACGTAATTACTGGTGCGCGCAAGCCAGCTTGATCGGGCTCGTAATGGCCGTTGCGTTATCATTACTAAGCTTTCCTTCGCTGAAAGGGGTTGGTATAGAGCTAAGTAAGGACTTTCTATCCGTCATGGTTGTCCTGAATTGTATGTTTCTGATCCTCTATGGAGCTTGCTTTTGGTTGGGGGCACGCTTCATGCTCGGAAAGGGGGAGTTGTTTTCTACAATCAATTCATTTTTTTATATCTCGATTTTCCTGGTCTTCATGAAGATCGTTGAGATGCCAGCGCTGGGTTCAAGAATGACGGCTTTAGCGCATAGCTGTGAGCTTGGGGAGTTTGGAGTGAATGTCACTGCAGCGATATCCGCAAGTTCTGTTTCCAGTGCGTCGAACGTTTTAATTGGCGTGTGCTACCTTGCATTTACCGTTTTTTCGGTAAGGCTCCAGCGCGGCCTCAATGACTTCGGTGTCGTAAAGGGGGTGTTGTCTGCGATTTTTGGGATGATGTTCATAGGTTTGGCTGTGATCTATATTCAAGAGCCTGCGGTGTATGCATTGGTCTGTGGCTACTTGGGCCAACAGTGACTAACTATGTTATGCTTGGTCGGCTGGCGTTCGTAATATGCTGTTGCAGTGCGATCGTTACCTTCTTATCTATTTGAAATTGCGGTCTTGGCTTTGAGTGTACATTTGTAGATGATAATTAGTCCCGACTGAATACCCATCATTGCAAGTGTCCAATTGCTGATCTGTCCTGTTCGATCGACATCAATATTGAGGCCTAGCCATCCATGTCGGATCGAAAGTGCGGAGACCATAAAAATGACAATTGTTGGAAAAACCCCGATGGCGAGAGGCCATTTTCTAAAGTTCTCATCAAAGCATTTTAATAGGCCGGCGAGTGCTAGAGCCCCGGCGATCACCAACAAAAACAAGCTTGGTATCCGCTTCGGATTTCCTCCCCAAAGTTCGAATGACCAGAGAGCAATCGCGCAGCTAAAAGTGCCGCTGAATGTAAGGAGAAGCTTTAACGTCCAGTTCAAAAATAGGCTCCATAACGATGTTTATTGCTCTGGGGTTTGGGTGATAAGTTGAGAAATCGTGAACCAACCCCTCTGTCAACTCAGGATAGATAAGCGCAAGCCTTGTCACTGATTTCGGGAACCAGATACGAGAGCAGCCGATTGAACCTCGGATCGTGACGGATCCTCATTAGGCAGGCAGAGATAACCAGGTGTTGTCCGACACTGACCGGATGTTCTCGATCACGCCGAATAGACTCCCGCTGTTGCGCTTTGCGCCTTGTATTTGATCCCAAAGTGAAAAGCAGCCGGCCTAGAGGCCGAAGGGCGGCGATCTGCCCATCAGTACGCAAGGCGGCGGTCAAAGGAGATCTATGGGCCAGGACGCTGATCCGTTACCAGACAATGTCGGGCTGACATTCAGGATTTAAATGTGGTCATCTAGGTTGGCGTCTCGCGACTGTGACAGCTCTGTGAGGTGGAGAAAACCAACGCGGGGGCCATCACCCATTCACTGAGATGGCCTCTCGCAGTTGGCAGGGCATAGTGCCCGTTAGAGCTTGAATTCGATGAGTTCGCCAAGCCCTTGCACCATCATCGCCACATGTACGGTCGTGTCTTTGTAAGCGCCCAAGGAGTCCATCACCTCCTTGAACTGTTGCCAGGCGATGTTCTCGGCCTCACTCCGCTTTTGAGTAATGGTCGTTTCGTTCAGGTGTACGGTGCCCTTGAAAGCTGTCTCGACAGTTTCGAGTTTGACCCATTCCTCGACCTCAATGCGGTTCAATTTTTGACGCAAGCGAACGGCTTGATTTTGATGTTGCCGATCAGTTTCTGTGTACGGAGATACGCTGTAGGTCAGCAAGAAGGAGTGGCTATGATACTGCCTTGCTAAATTAGTTCGTAGATTGAGGCGTTGCGTCATAGCCACGCAGATGATGTCGAGCATCACAAAACTAACGATGCGCCCATTTCTCATGCACCAGCCTGAGCTATGCCCTGAACGTCTAACCTGATGAACCTATACTGCCTTAACTCTTTCCCCAACCAATATTCAAGCGCCGCTAGCTAGCCTTTAGCTACCCCTCCCCATGATAGGAACTCCCTTGACCACCTAGCTGCGGGCTTTCTTAGACCTACGATAAATCGTACCTGCACCATCTCAGCCTAAGAGGTAAGCGCGGGGATAGCTCATCAATGGGCTACATTACTCACTTGAAGCACAACTGTTTTCCTAGCGTGCTCAAGGAGATGTCCTGGGCGCATAGAAAGCAACCAAGTGAAATGACCCGCACCGCTCGCCTCCTCGCCAATATCGTGCAGACCTTGGGTTTCCCAATGGCAGAGGTCAACATGTGTCTGTACCCACCAAGTGGACGCTGCTTCTCGGCTGATGCCAGCCATCGTTAGCATTGAACCCTGCAGAACGACATGACTCCACCACAGGCAAGTTCGTGAAATCACTCCGTGATGAGGTCATGCCATGAACGCTATCGACTTACTAATCCAAGATCATAAGCTAGTGAAAAAGCTGCTCGAAGAGCTTTCCACCACGACGGAACGAGCGGTGAAACGGCGAGCTGAGTTGCTGCAGCGGATCGAGCAAGAGCTGCGCATCCACACCACCTTGGAGGAAGAAGTCCTCTATCCGGCCATCAAGGAAGCAGGTGGCAAGGAAGAAGCCAAAATGTACTACGAAGCCAAGGAGGAGCACCGCACTGTCGACTCCCTCGTACTCCCTGACTTGCTCCATACCGAAACCGGCACCCTTGAGTTCGCCGGTCGGGTCAAGGTCATGAAAGAGCTGCTGGAGCATCACATCGAAGAGGAAGAAGGTGAGCTCTTCCCGACGGCCAAAAAGCTCCTCAGTAAGGATGTTCTGGAGGAGCTTGGGCAGACCATGGAAACGCAGAAGAAGATGCTCAAGGGCGAGCAACGCGCTGCCTGATAACGCCTTCGCCTGCCAGCTCATCTCACGCTGGCAGGCTGTCGAACCTAGAAACGTCTGTTGGCAAGGTTTCATGGCGCATTGTCAGATCAGACTAACCCGCTTGATCTGCTGGGGAAAATTTTAGAAATCGCTTCCGAAAAACGCTGGGTGAGATTCCAACACGCTGACAGAACAACCGCCTGAAGGAATTACTGTCTTCATAACCAACCCTGTCTGTTATTGAGTCGAAGCATATCCGCATGGCCCCGAGGCATTGACCAAGTGACGTACACAGATTGACTAGTACGCACCCCGTCTAGCAAAAGAAAGCTGCTGCATTGCTGAGCTAGCTCGCGTGAGGCGAACCGACGAATTATATGCAACATCATATCTACAACCGAGCTAGCTCCAGCTGAGCTTATGATGCGGCCTCGCTCGCAGAGGATGCGTTGCTCCTCTAAACGAACATTCGGGAATTTTCGACGGAACAAGTCGGCAAATGCCCAATGGGTGGTGGCCTCAATGCCGTCGACGCGTACATCGTGCCAACCTACAACCTCCTGGATGACCTCGCAGAAGAGTTCGGTTTTACTGAGGCTGGCCAGAAGCTCAAGGTCGCCCGGGATTACACGCGCTTCATGGTCAAGGCGGGTAGGGCTGCGACATGTGATTACGTGGAAGCAAACCGACGCGACACTGCAGTGCGATTCGTGGTGGATGCCTTCAACGGTAAGGTTGACTCCATCCTCTCTCGCTCTAAATCCGATAACCACGGCAAGCTTGAGCAAGAGATTCGCGACGCTGCGGCCTTGGTCAATCTCAATGGTGCTTCATTCCGCAATGCGCGGATCGCCGAAGAGTACCTGAACTCTCGCTTGGAAGAGCTGCGCTGGGCGGTAACGGCAAAGCTGCTTAAAGACCAGGAGCGCGAGGAGCAACGCCAACTGCGCGAGCAAATCCGCGAAGAAGAAAAGGCGCGTCGGGAGTTCGAGCGGGCGATCAAGGAGGCCGCCAAAGAAGAGGCCAGCTTGCGCAAGGCGTTGGAAAAAGCCCAGGAGCAAGTCGCTGCAGCGAGTGCTGCAGAGCGAGCCGAGTTCGAAGCTCGCCTGGCACTTCTGCAGGAGCAACTGCAAGCTGCCGAGGACAAGAACCAGCGCGCGATCTCCATGGCTCAACAGACGCGTGCGGGCCATGTTTACGTCATCTCCAACATCGGCTCGTTCGGCGAGCAGGTCTTCAAGATCGGTATGACCCGTCGACTCGAACCTCTGGATCGAGTGCGCGAGCTGGGTGATGCAAGCGTGCCGTTTGAGTTCGACGTCCATGCGATGATCTTCAGCGACGACGCCCCTGGACTTGAGAAGCAGCTCCACCGTCACTTCCTTCGGGAGCAGGTCAACAAGGTCAACCCGCGCAAGGAATTCTTCCGCATCGGCCTGCCTGCTATCCGCGCGGAGCTGGAGCAGTTGGGCGTAGAAACGCAATGGACGATGAGTGCCAAGGCCCTTGAGTTCAAAGAGACCCAGCGCATCGAGCAGCAGATCATCGAGAACCCTGCCATCGCTGCTGAGTGGACGCGCCATCAGCTGGAGGTGGAGGCTGCTATCGAGCATTCGGAAGAAGAGGCTTTGGCTTCGGCCTAAGCGTTCTTCAATAGTGGTGAATCAGTTTTCCAAGAAAGCCGAACTGGCGATGCCGCTGGTTTGGCCCCTATCTACAGGAGTTGTAAGTGGCTAAGTTCTTCTGGGTTGTCACCATCATCATGTCGCTCTTCGGTGGGCTGTTTGCGATTGTGGGTATCCATGCTGCAAATGGGGCTCCGCAAGAAGCCGCTTCGGCAGCCATTGGGCTCGCCTGCGCCGTGATCCCTTACTGCATCGCTCGGGCAATCGGTGAGATGCGCTCGCTAGACTGACGCTCACTGGGTTGATTTAAAGGGCGGTGCCTCGTCGATGTGGGCACCGCCATATCTCTTGTGCCTGCTGCGTGGATTGGCCAGGCGAGAGGAGCCCTCGGCCCAAAGCAGTTCTCCTGGCCATCACTCCTAGGGAGACAGAGCTCCATCTACTCAGTGTGTGGGGGAGCTTTCCGTTCTGAGAACTTGACGATGCGAAGCCCCTCAAGTTCCTGAATCTTCCTTTCAAGCTTATCGACATGACGCAACAGCATGATTTCCCGGGCAAGAATCTGATCGGCCAGCTCTTTGTAGTGCTCGGCTCGGTCACGCTCTGCTTTGGCCTTCCTTTTCAATTCCGCCTTGCTGACTGGGGCTGTACGTGTGCCTGACTCCGTTTGCTTCTTTGCCGCTCGATCGATAGCGTCACGGATGTTGCGATGCTGGGAGCGACTGGCTTTAAAGTAGCCACGTTTGTAGCCAGCTTCCAATGCGACGGTGTCATAGTTGATCGGATCGTCTGGCGAAACAACCAACGGCTCGCCGGCCTCCAGGCGAACCAATGCGTCCCATGCCTTCCTGAGGTCATCTTCTTTCATGCGCTAATCCCCATGGTCTGGGCGAACTCCGTGAGTTCAAACAAGGTTTGGTTTTCAGCATTGCGCTCTGGGCTATCGACGTCACAGTGAGAGACGAGCACCTTCTGAACCTCAATGAGCTTGAGGACTTTGGAGGGTTTGATGGCCGCTGACTTGCAACCGTCGCAGCCGAGGAAATTCACGGAGATGCGTTTGTGGCAAACCTCACCGGAGGTACAGCCCCCCACAGGAGTGGGCTGGTAATGCAGTTCGCCCCGTTTCATGCGTTTCAGGGTGCCATCAAGAACCTTGGCATAAGAAACCTTATTAGAATTATTTTTGTTTTTTCCTTTCAGCCAGATACCGTGTGGCCCATGTAGAACTTCATTGCTGAATAGAAATTCATTTGTGTATTGCCATGATCGAACCTGCTGTTCTGCATCTTGATATACTCGAACGAAAGCATCTTTATCTCCTTCAGCCTCTTTAAGAAGATCTACGGCGAATGAAGAACCTCTAGCATAGTAAAGTGACATCTCCAATGTGACATGATGCAGTATGGCCTTCAGTGCAGGAAGGCTTACTAATCCACTGCGGATAGCATAAACTGCTGTAGAGCGCCTAAGCTGATGTATCCGTACAGGCCAAGGCTGACCAATAGAGAATTCACTTTCTGCTCTCCAAACGCGTGTAGGACAAACACTCTCCAGCTCACAAGCATCCTCTTCTTTAATAAGGGGGGTTGAAAGCATTTCTTCAAAGTAATAAGGTGTATAATTTCCCCATACTGGACGAGGAGAGTCAATTTTTGCGCTGGGGCGACGCCCTCCGCTGAATGATAGATATGCAGTGGAAATAAATATTGACTGATTGGTAAAGTGTACGTTCTGACTATTGTAGATTATCTCAGCGAGTTTGCATGCGGACTCGAATGGCATGTCAACATCAGGAGATGAGATCCATTTTGTGGGGGTAGGTGCCTTTTTGAACTTTGTAGTATGCCCATGAAGAAACCTCCTACGGGAGGATACGCCGCCTACCAAGACACGCTCTAACGAGTCCCCCCTAAGACTGTAGGCTTCGGACGCGCGCATACCGCTAAATACATGAATCAGCATAATATTGCAGTATTGCACAAGCGCGAGATGTCTCGCCAAGTCCGGAAGAATAGAAATTCGATACTTTTCGAAGTATGCTTTAAGTCCAAGCCTTGTTCCGCATTTGGGGAGAGTAAGATTTTGAATTTTTGCGCGCCCATACTCTGGGTTGCTATAGATGTTTAGGATAAGCTTTTTGAGACGAGGCGAGGAGTCCAAGAAATCTTGAGAGACCTCTTTGTAGTTGTTGATAAGTTGAAGGTAAATCGAGGTTGGAATAACCGCTGTTTGCAAATAGTTTTTTTCTGATGAATCGCTTCTAAACTCTCCTCGGGATCGCGTAGGCTTGAAGCCGACATAGCGAAATGGAAGAACTGATAATTTGTAGAGCAGTGCACGGAGGTCTGCGGTTTTGGACGCTGATTTATTAATGTGTGTGGAGAGTATTTTTTCGACGTGATAACTTGATGATAATGCTTCGAAAAGTTGAATGCTTTGGTTTTTGGTGTATTTGCGCAGGCTTGCAAGTAATATGTTGAAACGATTGATGGTGTTGTAGGAAAGAGGGGCGTTTGTACTTTTGTAAGCATGTCTCATAGTTGCAAGTAGGATGCACTTCGATTGTTTGATGTCGAGATGTTCTTGTTCGGATATTGGGTTGTTGTTGCGTTCAATTAAAAGCTCGTAGCGTACTTTTAGTGCGGTGTCAGGCTCGTTAAATTGCCAAACATTATTTTTAAAGTAAGTCGTCAAGTTGTCCCTTGATGTAAAAATAATGAAGTCATCAGCGGGGTACGTGAACGTAGTCGCTGTGGCAGCCCAAGGCGTTGTTTCTTCTCCTGGGAGATATTCTACTAGGTGAACCTTTCGTAAAGTCCTCATTACAAGACTCCAATAGTGATCATCATGTCATATTTGTTTTGCCAGTAGGGATCAAGATCTTGATCCTCATAAACTTCAGTGCGAATCTGGTTTGCTAGTTTTCGCGCTTGCTCATCGTGTTTTTCAATTTTGTTAAGAATGAACTTTAAGCGTGAAGCTGTCGGCCCCCAGTAGGTTTCATATTCATCATGAGAAATTGCAAGGGCACGAAGCTCTTCGATAACAAATAGCATGCTCCACAGCTTCCTAATGTCTTGCTCGTTCATATGGATGAACAGGTTTTGGCAAAATAAACATCCTAAAAAATTGCGGCAGTCCGGTTCGATTGTATGGTGCTCTTGAATAGTGGAAGGATTGATTGCTGCGCCGGTGCACCCACCCGCTGATGTAGTGACTATCTTCTTCTTAACCTGGTTTGCACGGTCACCCACAGCACTGAAGAAGATTGTGGCTTCCTCGATATTTGTTTCTACATGCCCAGTAGAGTAACTCTGTAGTGCCGTAAGCTCTGTGTGTCCCCCAGCACGAGCAGCGACGCTAATCCCGGCCTCTTTAGATTTGTAATGAAGGTGGTAGGCTCGAAGTTGCTTAAAATTTAGTTGAGGTAGACCAGGGAAGATGAAGTGTGTGATTGTACTCAACGCCTGGCTTGGGTACATGTCGCCCATTTTTCGAGGGGGCTCACCAAATACAAAGCGACCAAACAAGTAGTCGAATTCATAATCGCCAACAAGGAACGCTCTAATGGCCAGATAGCATTCAAATTCTTTAGCGAATCGTGCTTGAAAGCCTATGTTTATCTCTTTTTTAGCCCTATTTTTAATGACTCTCTGGTTTTGTGCACCGCGCTCCACAACTGAAAATTTGTCCCAGATTACGTCGGTGATAGGCTGCTGGTTAGCAGCTGTTACTAGAGCGAAAGTGTGTAAAAAGCAATCGTGTGCGACCCGGCATATCCGATGTAGGTGTTTAGCGTCGGTTTCGTCGGGCAAGTAGACATATGATCTTCGGGGTTTCGGTTGTTTTATACCGGTTACAGGGATAACTCGTTTTTTTTCGAGTATTGACATGACTACTTCTAAGCACAAGTGGAAGCTCTCTGTACCTCCCTGATGTAGTTTGAGAGCTTGCGACTTTAGATGAGACCAAGCTGCAGCTTGCCGAGTGGGGGTGATTTGTTCTAAGGCGCCTACCGAAACTAATGCGGGTTTAGCAGGGATCGCCCATACAAACTCGCTTCCGGCACTGAATCCATACGGTAGACGTCTATCGCTGTTCATGAATTTATAAATGCTCATGCACAAGTCGGTTAGTGGGGTGATGAATGCGTCCAGTTCATCGTCTGTTGGAGGGGTGGTGTGCTTGATCGTTTCCTTGCTATAGGGTATGAGTTTGACCCCAAGAAGAAAGTTGGTGTCGCTATCTGGGAAAATTATCGCACTCAGATAAAGTGCTTGAGATAGCTTACAGTGCGCATGATTGTGGGATATTGTTGTCTTATCCACTGCATTGTTTAGGTATCTGGAGTACTTAACGATGCATGAGTGTAGGGTGGCCGGGTCGGTGAAGATACACCCTGCATTCTGATTGTCACACCAATCTAAGAACTCGCGGCTTCGTGCAAAGCTTGCTCTAAGAGTTCTGGCGGAGCACCCTTGGAAATACCGTTCCGTTATATGAGTCGCCCACTCTTGTACGAAAGGTATTCGAGTGACCTCATAGGATGCGAGGTCAACGGAATAACCTTTTCCAGCGGTCGAACGTGTTCTTCGCGCGAACAATAGTGGAGCGAAGTCGAGTGTTCCCCCGCTGCAGGGGAGGCGTAAAGCAAGCAGCGATGGTCGACAGTCACGAATCAGCTGAAAGGAAACCTGAGGCGGGTGTTCAGCTAATTTTATCGTGTTGTTTCGCCTCATTGTTATAAGTGTCATGGGCATCTCCAAAAGAGCGACGTATTCGCTCTTCTAAATGCCGTTCCCACTTGTCTTGAGTGAGTGCGTCGATTTTGCTTTTTTTAATGCCTTCCAGATAGCGTTCAGTGGTTACAATTTTTTTTTGGCCCAAGCGATCGCAAACAGTTGTCAATACCTGAGTCATAGTAAGCTCATTTTTTTCATAGCGTTCAAGAAGCGAGCAAGCGAGATTATTGGCAAAAGTGGCGCGCAGATTATGGAACCTGACTTTTACCTTTGATCCTTGCAAGATAAGTCTGGGCTGGAGTTGATTACGAATGAAACTATGGATTGCTCCGCCTTCTTGCGGGTTTTTATAATTTTGTTGGTAGGGATCATTTCTTCTGGAGTAGTAAGGGCGGCCAGTCTTAGTCAGGTATACGTAGTTATCGTTGCTGTTGGCAAGAGGTGATTTGCTGTTTCGAAGCTTGTAACGTTCCGATTGCAAATAGATGAGAACCATCTCTTTTAAAAAGCGGGGGATGTATATACAGTTTTTTCTGTTGTATTTTGAGTCAATCGGTGTGCCGTAGCCAATATTCATCCTCAAGTATTCGCCTGTGGCGTCATCTTTGAAGATCGATCTTGGGGTGGTCAATATAGACTGCATTCTTGGGCCGGCCAAAATGGCAGTAAGGAAGACTAATGTCATTTCTGTGTTGTTTAATGCTAGCAATGCATCAATGATTTCAGTTTGCTCATGTGCATTATAGGCTTCAAGCTTCTGCGACTTTGAAGCCTTTCTCTTACCTATAAGTCGTAAGTCAGTTGTAATGTATTCTTTTAATCTGGTAAAGCCTTGGTCATCGTGGTACTGGAGGTTTTTTGTACTCTCCTTCCACATAGGGTTTTCAGGTTTCAGGCCCCGGGATTTATTCAGCCAGCGATAAAAATTTTCGACTTTTGAGATGTGTTGGTTAGAAGTTTCGGACGTGTCCGGGTTGAGGAGAGTTTCTGCTCCAAGTTGCTGGCTATATGCATAAGTTGGGCGCCTGGCCTTAGGTTTTGGGAATGTAAACATGTCTAGCTCTTCATCGATTAAAGTGTTTACAAAATCAACGAGGCTTAGTGCTATTTTTTTTAGTGTCGGTCGTGATGTGGGCTTATATTCAAAAGCTAGTTTCGAAAGGTATAAGTTACCAAGTGGCCATGGCGACCCGTCTTCCACGTGTATGAGTGCTGGGAAATGATTATACGACGCTACATTCGCATCTTCGATAAGGCGGTATGCATACAAGTCTGATGTAAGTCCGGGTGTCGGATAAAATGGACTCTGATCGTCTTTGAAGTCACGCTCTGCGTATTCGTTATGAAGTTTATCGCCAGTAAGCACTACTGGCTCAATAGCTGGAAGATAGGGGATCATGTTGATCCGGATTTTTCCCTTCGGCGCTTCGTTCTTCATAACATGGCTCATTGTTAACTATATGTACCGTAGCGAGGGTGCGGGTCTAATGTCAAGAGCTTTGTATGGGCTGCTAGATGTTGTCGATGAGAGGGTAAGTCCTAGGGCAATAAGCTACGTAATTCCCAAAAAATATTATTTTTTGCTAAATAATTGTTTTTGGAAATTCAATTTTATGGCGTCGTCCTTTCCGCGCCCGTATTCAAGGGGCTTGGAGGGGGCTGGGGATGGGGGAGGCTTATTTATTTATGCTTATATTGATTTTGTTTCTGATGGATTTTGGTGATTGTTTTTGGAACTCTTAGGCGAGTAATGCATTTATTGAGCGCGCCCCGTCTGGCCGCACATTTGGGCCTGTCCTGTGGCAACGGACGCCAAGAGGCTGGTTATTGAGCCGCCTTTCTCAAGCCTTTTGCATATTCGTTCGGTGAACGATAGCCCAGTGCTGAGTGCAGTCGACTGATGTTGTAAAACCCGTGGATGTAGCTTGCGATTGCTAGGTGCGCCTTCTGCTTGCTGGGGTAAACCCGGCAAGCCTCCTCTCGCTTCAATGTGGCAAAGAAACTCTCAGCCACGGCGTTATCCCAACAATTTCCCTTTCGGCTCATGCTCTGCGTGAAGCCTTTCCTGGCCAGCGCGAAGCGGAATTTGCTGCTCGCATATTGGCGCCCTTGATCGGAATGGAAAACCACGCCGTATAGGCCAAGGCTCGCGTTCCAAGCGTTTATGAATGCTCGCTCGACCAAGTCGTCTGGCATCCGATCAGCCAAGCTGTAGCCCAATACCTGGCGCGTCTGGATGCTCAGAACCACTGCCAAGTACAGCCAACCCTCTCTGGTGGCGATGTAGGTAATATCACTGACCCAGGTTGGCCTTGTGTTGTTCACTGAAAACTGACGATTGAGCACGTTACTCGCAACTGGCAGGAAATGGCGACTGTCGGTAGTGCAGGGCTTGAAGCCACCTTTGCATTTGCCTCGTATGCATTCTTCATGCATCAACCGATTGATTCGCTTATGGCCCACTGCATACGCCTTTTGGCGAAGAGCCTCGACCAGTCGAGGGCGACCGTAAGTGTTCCGGCTGGCTTCAAATGCCTTGCGCAGGTCAATTCGAATTTGCGCATCTGGGTCTGGGCGGTCTCGCCGCTGCTGATAATCGTAAAACCCTGAAACCGAGACGCCTATCACCCGGCACAGTAAACGCACCGGGAATTGAGCCAGTTCGCTAGCGACGAAGGCGTATCTCACCTGGACTCTTTGGCAAAGAATACCGCCGCCTTTTTTAGGATTTCACGCTCCAACCTGAGCTCGGCAATTTCTGCTCGAAGTCGCGCCAATTCGCTTTCATGCTCAGTGACGGGGCGACGGACAGGGGAGCTAAAAGGTAGGCCTTTTCGAGACGCATCAACCCAGTTGTCCAGTGTTTTGACGGACATCTCTAGCTTTATTTAATGCTTTGGAAACTGAAGGTAGCTGTCGGAGGATCTACGGAAGGGGGCGGTGGCGGCATCACTAGGTCGGGCGCTCGCTTAGACTAGAGCTGGCTGTCTGCAAGGTATCTGTGGAGTAGCTGATTTTGGCTGTCAACTATAGGGTATCGCCAATGAAGCGCGCCAGGGCCCATTGCTGCAGGCTCGGGCTGTGCCAGTCGGTCAGGTGCTTGGCCACGCAGGCGGCCTGCAGCACCGCTGGTGGCAGCACCGCATAGCCCAGGCGCAACTCGGGCAGCAAGGTCTTGGAGAACGTGCCGACATAGGCCACCAGCCCGTGGCGGTCCAGGCGCTGCAAGGCTTCGGCGGCCGGCCCCTGGTAGCGGAATTCGCAGTCGTAGTCGTCCTCGATGATCAGCGCACCCAGCGCGGCGGCCCGGGCCAGCAACGCCTGGCGCCGCCGTGTGCCCATGGGCATGCCCAGCGGGAACTGGTGCGAGGGGGTGACGTAGATCAGCCGGGTACCGGCTTCGATTTGTTCCACGCACAGCCCCTCATCGTCCACGGGCACCGACTGCACCTGTGCGCCGAGGGCCAGGAACAGCTGCCGCGCCGGTGGGTAGCCGGGGTCCTCCATGGCCACCTTGCAGCCCGGCTCGACCAGCACCCGGGCGATCAGGTCCAGGGCCTGCTGGGCACCATTGCACACCAGCACATCGGCGGCGCTGCAGTGCACGCCCCGGGCGAAGGCGATGTGGTGGGCGATGGCTTCGCGCAACTCGGGCAAGCCCTGCGGCGAGAATTGCCGATCGGTGTGCCGCTGGCTGCGCCGCAGAGCGTATTGCAGGCAGCTGCGCCACTGGTCGTAGGGGAACTGCGCCTTGCTTGAGGCGCCGCCGATGAAGTCATAGCGCGAGGGGGCATCCAGCGCGCGGCGCCCCAGCACCGTGGCGCGCAGGCGCCAGCGCTCGAGGGCGTCGGCAGCGGCCAGCGGGATGGCCTCGGCGGCGTCGGCTTGCATGGGCTGGCGAGGGGTGATGAAGGTGCCGCGGCCGACCACGCCGCTGAGCAGGTTGTCGTAGGTCAGGCGCGAGTAGGCTTCGGCCACGGTCTTGCGTGATACGCCCAGTTGCTCGGCCAGCAGGCGCGTCGGCGGCAGCTGGGTGCCGGCAGCCAGGTGGCCGCTGTCGATGCCGGCGCGCAATTGCTGGTAGAGCTGGTCGGCAAGGCCTTTGCGGCCTTCGAGGCGGATGTGCAGTTCCATCAGGGGTTGTGTCCGAAGCGCAGGGGTGTCAAAGCTTCGGGCTTCGCGCGGCAAGCTGCAAGAGGGCCGAACGGGCGGCCCTTGCACAACGCGTCAAAGGCGGGCGGTACTGATGGTGATATAGCCCTTGTCGGGCAGGGCGATGCGGATCACCGTTTCGTCCTGCGGTGCCTTGCGTTTCTGCCGGATGCTGATGCCATCGACGGCCGCAGCCTGCATGTGCGCCGGGATGGCGCGACCCTGTTCGTCGAAGAAGGCTTCGCTGGCCAGCAGCTCGACGCGCTCGATCAGTTGGCGGGTGTGCTCGTCGGTGGCGCAGAAAAAGCGCACGCCGGACAGGTGCGGGTTGTCATCGGGGTTGCTGACCTCATGGGCCAGCAGCTGGCGCAGGGTGTGTTGCAGGGCTTCGGTGTGGCGGCTGTGCTCGGGCATGGTGAGGCCTCGTCGGGTGGGCTGGCCGCGCAGGGCGGGCATGACGACATCCAGGTCCGATCATGTTTTTGCAGGCGTAAGACGGAAAGCGGGCTGCTTCCGACTGAATTGTAGGAAGAGTCATAAATTATGCGAGTGCCCCGCGCCTTGCCTTGATCCGGATCAGCGCTGTCGCCGCTATGCCCGCTGCGGCACAATGGCCGACCTGTCCCCTGCGTAGCACCGAGGTTTGCCATGCACAGCCACTTCCAGCCCGTCGACCTGACCAAGGCCTATCGCCTGCTCAACCACGGCCCCACCGTGCTGGTTTCGGCCAGCCATGCCGGGGTCGACAATGTGATGGCTGCCGCCTGGGCCTGCGCCCTGGACTTCGACCCGCCCAAGGTGACCGTGGTCCTCGACAAGAGCGCCCGTACCCGCCAGCTGGTGGAGGGCAGTGGCTGGTTCGTGCTGCAGGTGCCCAACGCCGCCCAGGCACGGCTCACCCACCAGGTGGGCAGCCAGAGCCTGTTCGACCAGCCCGACAAGTTGGCGCGTATTGGTGTCGAGCTGGCCCGCGTCGCGGGGTTCGAGGCGCCGTTGGTCAACGGCTGCTCGGCCTGGCTGATGTGCCGGGTGATCGACGAGCCGCATAACCAGCAAACCTACGACCTGTTCATCGGTGAAGTGGTCGCGGCCTGGGCCGATGACCGGGTGTTCCGCGACGGGCACTGGGCCTACGAGCATGCCGACCCCGACTGGCGCAGCCTGCATTACGTGGCGGGCGGGCACTTCTATGCCATTGGCGAGCCGCTGGTGATCGACCAGGGCGAATGAACCGAGCCCGTCATTCTCCGCAGCAGTGCGGCTTGCCAGGGGCGCCTTGGTAGCGGTCGTGGTGGCGCACCCAGTCCATCGTCCCGCCCTCGTTGCGCCCCAGTGGGGCCAGGTCGAGGAAGTTGTAGGTATTGACCAGGATGTCCAGCCCGCGAGCGTAGGTGGAGTAGGTGTGATAGACGCTGCCGTCGCGGTCGCGAATGAACGCGCTCAAGCCCGGAAGCTCCGCCTCGTTGCCTGTGTAGGGCGCGTAGTTGTACTCGGCGCTGCCATCGGTGGCCACGCTCACGCCAAAGTCCTGGTTGAAGCGGCTGCCATGGGAGGAATACCAGGGAAAGCGCCAGCCCATGCGCTGGCGGAACGCCTGGAATTCGCCATAGGCTGCCCGTGATACTGCCACCAGCGACACGTCATGGTGAGCCAGGTGCAGGTTGGCGCCGTCGAAATGGTCGGCGAGGAAGGAGCAGCCCGGGCAGCCTTCGTTCCAGCCCTCGGCGAACATGAAGTGGTAGACCAGCAGCTGGCTGCGCCCGGCGAACAGGTCGGCCAGGGCCAGTTCGCCGTCGGGGCCGTGGAAGCGGTAGTTTTCCTCGACCCGTACCCAGGGCAGGGCACGGCGGGCGGCGGCGAGCTCATCGCGCTGGTGGGTGAGGGCTTTTTCATGCAGCCACAGCTGCCGGCGGGCGGCGAGCCATTGGCTGCGGGTTACCACCGGGTGATTGTTGTCGGGCGTGTTCATGAGGCGCGCTCCGCGCTGGGGGGATTCATTGAGTGGTCGAATGGGGGAATGAGGAATCGACGGGGAGCGGGCGGGGGCGACGAGTGGTGGGGTGGGTTGTTTACAGCTTGAGAAAGTGTGTGGGCTGACAGGTGCCTGCCTGGACATCTCCAGCGCCCTTGAGATCGAGCGCCGCCCGCGCGGCGCATCGCTGGCAAGCCAGCTCCCACATTTGTTTCGGGCCAATTATGCCTGTGAGGGTACCGCTGCCCGCCTTGGTGCATGTCTCAAGTCGAGTGAAGCGCCAGTGGTGCCCACCTCAATACCGCGTCGTACCCACAAGGCGAACAGCGATGAAATCACAGGAGTGACTGGCCCGAAACAGATGTGGGAGCTGGCTTGCCAGCGATGCGCCGCGCGGGCGGCGCTCGATCTCACAGGCGCTGCAAATCCCACGGCATGCACCTGTCAGCCCACATGCAATCTCAACCCTCTCCCTGCATCCGCTCGATCAACACCCACAACCTCGGGTCATTGAAATCGTCGATCACCAGCCGCGCCCCAGCCTCATGCAGGCGCTCGGCCGTCTGCGTGGTAGCCAACCCCACCGTAAAAATTCCTGCATCGCTGGCCGCCTTGACCCCCGGCAACGAATCCTCAAAAGCCAGCGCCTGCCCGGCTTCAGCCTGCAAACGCTGCAGCCCGGTCAGATAGGGCAGCGGGTCCGGCTTTGGCCTGGCCAGCTCATCGGCCACCAGCACATGTTCGAAACGCCCATTCAATCCCATGGCCGCGAGCATATGCTCGGCGTTCAGCCGCGGTGCATTGGTCACTACGCACACGCCCACCGCATGCTGCCGGGCATGGTCGAGCAGGCGCAGCAGGCCGGGCAGGGGTTCGAGGCTCGGTGACAGTTCGCGGAACAGCGCCTCCTTGCGCTCGGCCAGGGCCTGGCGCTGGGTCGCATCGGCCTGAGGGAACAGATCGGCAAACAGCAAGCCGTTGGAACGGCCGCTGACCTGCAGGTCGAACTGCTCCTGGGTCAGTTCGCGCCCATCGTAATCGTGCAGGAGCTGGCGGAAGGCCTGCAGGTGCAGGGTGTCGGTGTCGGTGAGCGTCCCATCGAGGTCGAACAGCAAGGCGGTGAGCATCGGGCATCCTGGCATTGAAGAATCAATTCAGCAGCATCATAGCCAAAGCCGACGACGAAGGGGGCTGTTCAGTGTTTCACAAAAAGAGTACAAATGTGCTCCATGGACAATCTGACCCCCAAACGCCGCGCCATTCTCGACTTCATTCGTGAGCGCATCACCGAACATGGCCAGCCGCCCTCGCTGGCCGATATCGCCGAGCGCTTCGGGTTTGCCTCGCGCAGCGTGGCGCGCAAGCACATCACCGCCCTGTGTCAGGGCGGCTTCATCGACGTCACCCCCAACCAGGCGCGCGGTATCCGCCTGGCCGAGCCGCTGCGCCGGCCGGAGATTCTCGAACTGCCGGTGCTCGGCCAGGTCGCCGCAGGCGCGCCCATCGGCCCCGATCTCGACATTCACGAGCAACTGCTGCTCGACCCCAGCCTGTTCCGCCGTACCCCCGACTACCTGCTCAAGGTGCGTGGCGACTCGATGGTCGACGACGGCATCTTCGATGGCGACCTGGTCGGCATCCGCCAGCAGGGCGAGGCGCGCGACGGCCAGATCGTGGTCGCCCGGCTCGACGGCGAGGTCACCATCAAGCGCCTGCAGCACACCCGCGACGGCTACCGCCTGTTGCCACGCAACCCGCACTACCAACCCATCGACGTAGGCCCCGAGCACGAGTTCTTCATCGAAGGCGTGTTCTGTGGCTTGCTGAGGCGTGACTGATGGGCGCGGTGGTCGACCTCGACCGGCTGCTCGACCAGCGCCAGGTGTGGCGCGGCCGGCAGGCCCAGGCCCGGCCGATTGGCTTGCAGCCCAGCGGGCATGCCGCGCTCGATGCACGGCTGCCAGAGGGCGGCTGGCCGGCGGCGGCATTGAGCGAGTTGTTATTGGCCAGCCCAGGTGTGGGTGAGCTGCAGTTGCTCTGGCCGACGCTGGCACGGCTGACCGCCGCCAGTGAGCGGGTCGTGCTGGTGGCCCCACCCTTTATTCCCTATGCCCCGGCCTGGCAGGCAGCGGGTGTCGACCTGCGCTGGCTGGTGCAGGTCGACAGCGAGCGCGACGACGCCCTGTGGGCCGCCGAGCAATGCCTGCGCTCGGGCAGCTGCGCGGCGGTGCTGTGCTGGCCGGAGCGCGCCGATGACAAGGCCTTGCGTCGCCTGCAGGTGGCGGCGGAAACCGGTAACGCACTGGCGTTCGCCTGCCGCCCGCAGCAGGCCGCGCTCAACCCATCACCCGCCGCGCTGCGGATCGCCATCGACACCCGCCCGCCCCAGTGGCGGGTGCTCAAGTGCCGGGGCGGCCTGCCCCCCGCCAGCCCTATTGCCCGGGGCTGAAGCACCATGCTCTGGGCCTGCATCCTGTTCCCGCAGTTGGCGCTGGACAGCGTCCTGCGCCAACGCGACGACCCTGACACCCCGCTGGTGCTGTTGGGAGGGCCTGGCCAGCGCCGTGTGCTGCAGGCGGTCAGCCCGGCCGCCGCCAGGCTGGGGTTGCGCGCCGGGCAGCCGCTGACCGCTGCCCGCGCCCTGGCCGATGGTTTCACCTGCGTCGAAGTCGAGCCCGCGTGCATCGACCAGTTGCAACAGCTGCTGGCCGCCTGGGCCTACCGCTTCAGCGCTCAGGTCAGCCTGCATTATCCGCGGGCGCTGCTGCTGGAGGTGGGCTCGAGCCTGCAACTGTTCGGGCCCTGGCCCCTGTTCGAGGCACGCCTGCGCGAAGAGCTGGCCGGGCTGGGCCTGCGCCAGCGCATTGTGCTGGCCAGCAACCCGGTGGCGGCGCGGATGCTCGCCAATGCCCACGATGGGCTGGCCGTGACCAGCCCGGACCAGACCCGGGCAGCCTTGCTCGACCTGCCCATCGAACGGGCCGGCCTGCCACCTGAGGCCAGCGTGGCCTTCGCACGCATGGGCCTGCACCGGCTGGGCCAGGTCGTGGCGTTGCCCCGTGATGCCCTGGCCCGGCGTTTCAGCAGCCAGGTGCAACTGCACCTGGATCAACTGTTCGGCCAGCGCTCGCTGGGGCTGGCGTTCTACCAACCGCCCGAGCGCTTCGAAGCACGGCTGGAGCTGAACTTCGATGTCGAGTCGCACCAGGCCCTGTTGTTTCCCTTGCGCCGGCTGCTCAACGACCTGGCGGCGTTCCTCGCCGGGCGCGATTGCGGCGTGCAGCGGTTCGAGCTGTTCCTGGAGCACGCCGAGGGCCCGGATACCGTGCTCAAGGTTGGCCTGCTGGCTGCCGAACGTGATGGCGCAATGCTCTTCGAGCTGGCGCGAGGGCGCCTGGAGCCGCTGCGCATTCCGGCGCCGGTGCGCAACCTGCGCCTGGTGGCGGCCGATCTGCCGCCGTTCGTGCCCCAGCACCAGGCATTGTTCGACCCACGCGCCCAGCAGGCACAACCCTGGGAGCAACTGCGCGAACGCCTGCGGGCACGCCTTGGCGATGAAGCCGTCAAGGGCCTGCGCGCCGAAGCCGATCATCGTCCCGAATGTGCCTGGCAGGGCGCGGAGCAGGGCGCGCCAGGCCAGTTGGTCGTGGCGCCGGGCAGCCGCCCCGGCTGGCTGCTGCCTGAACCCCAAGCGCTGCCCGAGGCTGGCGTGCAACTGCTGGGGCACGCCGAACGCATCGAGTCCGGTTGGTGGGACGGCGGTGATGTGCGGCGTGATTACTACCGTATCGAAACCCGCGATGGCCTGCGCGGCTGGGCCTTCCGTGACCTCTCGGCCCCCGGGCCGCTCTGGTTGCAGGGCTGGTTCGCGTGAACGGGCAGGGCTACGCAGAGCTGCATTGCCTGTCGAATTTCAGCTTCCAGCGCGGCGCCTCCAGTGCCGACGAACTGTTTCGCCGTGCCCGTGAGCAGGGCTACCAGGCCCTGGCGATCACTGACGAGTGCACCCTGGCGGGCATCGTCCGGGCCTGGCAGGCCGCCCGTGAGCATGGCCTCAAGCTGATCGTCGGCAGTGAAGTGCGGGTGGAACAGGGGCCAAAACTGGTGCTGCTGGTGCAGGATCTCGGCGGTTACCAGAACCTGTGTGCGCTGATCACCCGGGCACGGCGCCGGGCGCCAAAGGGCAGCTACCGGCTGCTGGCCGAGGACCTTGCGGCCCATCATCAGGGTTTGCTGGCATTGTGGGTGCCCGAGGCCGATGCGCCAGTCAGTGTCGGGCAGCAACTGCATGCACTGTTCGGTGAGCGCCTGTGGCTGGCCGTGCATCTGCATCGCGCAGCCGACGATGGCGCACGCCTGGCCCAACTGCACGCCTTGAGCGCACAGCTGGCCGTGCCGCTGGTGGCCTGCGGCGATGTGCACATGCACGTGCGCGGGCGTCGCGCGCTGCAGGACTGCATCACCGCGATCCGCGCCCATTGCCCGGTGGCCGAGGCGGGGCGTTACCTGTTCGCCAATGGCGAACGTCACCTGCGCCCGCTCGATCAGTTGCACGAACTCTATCCACCGCACCTGCTGGCCGAAACCCTGGTTATCGCCAAGCGCTGCAGCTTCGATCTTTCGGCGCTCAAATATCAGTACCCACGCGAGCTGGTCCCTGAAGCTCATACGCCCGCCAGCTGGTTGCGCCAACTGTGCGAGCAGGGCCTGCCCAGGCGTTGGCCCAATGGGGTAACCGACAAGGTACGCGGCCTGCTGGACAAGGAGCTCACGCTGATCGAGGCACTCGGTTATGAAAGCTACTTCCTCACCGTGCACGACATCGTCGCCTTCGCCCGCAACCAGCACATTCTTTGCCAGGGCCGCGGTTCGGCGGCCAACTCGGTGGTGTGTTATGTGCTGGGCATCACCGAGCTCGACCCCACGGTGCACCGCCTGTTGTTCGAGCGCTTTCTGTCACGCGAGCGCAACGAGCCACCGGACATCGACGTGGACTTCGAGCACGACCGCCGCGAAGAAGTGATCCAGTATGTGTTCCGCCGCTATGGCCGGCACCGGGCCGCGCTCACCGCTGTGGTCAGCAGTTACCACGCCGCCGGTGCGGTGCGCGATGTGGCACGGGCGCTGGGGTTGCCAGCCGATCAGGTGGACGCCCTGGCCAAGTGTTGTGGGCGCTGGAGCGACCGCATTCCCGATGCTGAACGCCTGGCCGAGGCCGGTTTCGATGCGCAGAGCCCCTCGCTGCGGCGCATCCTGGTACTGGCCGGTGAGCTGATCGGCTTCCCCCGGCACCTGTCACAGCATCCGGGTGGTTTCGTCATTTCCCAGCAGCCCCTGCACGAACTGGTGCCGGTGGAAAACGCGGCGATGGAAGACCGCACGGTGATCCAGTGGGACAAGGACGACCTGGACATGGTCGGCCTGCTCAAGGTCGATGTGCTGGCGCTGGGCATGCTCAGCGCGCTGCGCCGCTGCTTCGACCTGATTGCCCTGCACCGTGGGCGTGAGCTGACCCTGGCCAGCATCCCCGGAGAAGATCCGGCCACCTACGCCATGATCAGCCGTGCCGAAACCATGGGCGTGTTCCAGATCGAATCGCGGGCGCAGATGGCCATGTTGCCCAGGCTCAAACCCAATACCTTCTACGACTTGGTGATCGAAGTGGCGATCGTGCGGCCGGGGCCGATCCAGGGCGATATGGTCCACCCTTACCTGCGCCGCCGGCTGGGCCAGGAGCCGGTCAGCTACCCCTCGGAAAAATTGCGCGAAGTGTTCCACCGTACCTTGGGCGTACCCCTGTTCCAGGAGCAGGTGATGGAGCTGGCCATGGTCGCTGCCGACTACAGCCCTGGCGAGGCCGACCAGCTGCGTCGCAGCATGGCGGCGTGGAAGCGCCACGGCGGCCTTGAACCCCATCGGGTCAGGCTGATCGAGGGCATGCTGCGCAATGGCTACGAACTGTCTTTTGCCGAGCGCATCTTCGAGCAGATCAAGGGTTTTGGCAGCTATGGTTTTCCCGAGTCCCACGCCGCCAGTTTCGCCCTGCTGTGCTACGCCAGCAGTTGGCTGAAATGCCACGAACCGGCGATCTTCACCTGTGCCTTGATCAATAGCTGGCCCATGGGTTTCTACAGCCCCGACCAGCTGTTGCAGGAAGCACGTCGGCAGGGCATTGCGGTACGCCCGGTGGATGTCGAGCACAGCCAATGGGACTGCACCCTGGAGCCGGAGGGCGAGGGCGCGTTGGCCATCCGCCTGGGGTTGCGGCAGATCCGCGGCTTTGGCGAAGGCGATGCCCGGCGCCTGGAGCAGGCGCGGGCACAACGGCCCTGGCGCGATGTCGAGGACCTGTGCCTGCGCGCCGGGCTCGACAGCCGCGCCTGTGCCCGGCTCGCCGATGCCGGTGCGCTGCGGGCGCTGGCCCGCGACCGGCACCAGGCGCGCTGGCAGGTGGCGGCAGTGCAGGCGCAGCTACCGCTGTTCGCCCAGCTCGAGGCAGCGCCAGAAACGCCGGTCGAGCTGCCCGTACCCAGCGTGGCCGAGGACCTGGTGGCCGATTACGACACCCTCGGCACCACGCTCGGCCCGCATCCGCTGGCCTTGCTGCGCCCGCGCTTGCGCACCTTGGGCTGTCGCAATTCAGCGCAACTAGCGGAAGTCGAGCATGGCGACAGCATTGCCGTGGCCGGCATCGTGGTTGGGCGCCAGCGCCCGCAAACGGCCAGCGGCGTGACCTTCGTCACCCTCGAGGACGAGCATGGCATGGTCAATGTGGTGGTCTGGCGGGCGCTGGCCGAACGGCAGCGACAGGCGCTGGTGGGCGCGCGGTTGCTCAAGGTGAGCGGGCGGCTGGAACACGAGAAGGGCGTGCGCCATCTGATCGCCCGGCGGTTGGAGGACATCAGCCCCTTGCTGCAGGGGCTGGATGTGCGCAGCCGCGATTTTCATTAGGCCTGCAGCCCGATCGCTGGCAAGCCAGCTCCCACAGGAGAGTGACTAACTTTGTGGGAGCCGGCTTGCCGGCGATTGGGGCGCAAAGCGGCCCCATCTCTCACACCATCGCCAACCTCTGCTTGCGCGTCGGCGCCGCAAACGCCTGGTCAATCGCCTGCAAGTCCGCCTCGGTCAGCACCAGATCTTGCGCCGCTGCATTCAAGCGCACATGCGCCGGGCTCACCGCCTTGGGAATCGCAATCACCCCTTCGCCACGGGTGACCCAGGCCAGGCTCACCTGCGCCGGCGTCGCAGCATGACGCGCAGCAATTTCAACCAGCACCGGGTGATGCAGCAATCGCCCGGCCTGGGCCAGTGGGCAGTAAGCCATGGTCGGCAGCTGCTGCTGGCGGCTCCAGGGCAGCAAGTCGAACTCGATACCACGCTCGGCCGGGTTGTACAGCACCTGGTTGGTGGCGCAGGCCGGGTTGTCCAGTTCCTGCAGGTCATCCAGGTCGAAGTTGGACACGCCCCAGCGGCGGATCTTGCCCTGCTCGATCAAGCGCTCGAAGGCCTCGACGGTCTCCTCGAGCGGATACTGCCCGCGCCAATGCAGCAGGTACAGGTCGATGCACTCGGTGCCCAGGCGCTTGAGGCTGCGTTCGCACGCCATCGGCAAGCCGCGCCGGCTGGCGTTGTGCGGGTAGACCTTGCTGACCAGGAATACCTGGTCGCGACGCCCGGCGATGGCCTGGCCGACCACCTGTTCGGCGCCGCCCTCGGCGTACATTTCGGCGGTATCGATCAGGCTCAGGCCCAGGTCGATGCCTTGTTGCAGCGCCGCCACTTCGGCCGCCTTGCTCCCTGGGTTTTCGCCCATGTACCAGGTGCCCTGGCCAATGGTCGGCACGCGGGTTCCCGCCAGATTCACGTAACGCATGTCACCTCCTGTGGATGGGTATGGGTCAGCAGCACGTCGAGCAGCGCTTCGGCGGCCCGTGACAGTTTGTGGTCGGCCAGGGCGATCACGCCGATGCGCCGCTCCACGGTGGGTTCGACCAGCGGCACGCAGCGTGCGCCGAGCTCTTGCATCTGGCCGATGCACAGGGCCGGCACGGCGCTCACGCCCAGGCCGCTGGCGACCATGCGGCCGATGGTCGACAGCTGGTGGCTCTCGAATGCCACCGCCAGCTTGCCGTGCCCGGCCACCAGGTGCTGTTCGAGTAGCAGGCGTACTGCCGACGGCCGTTGCAGGGCGATGAAGTCTTCGGCCAACAGCTCGTGCCAGCGCACCTGGGGCTGGCGGGCGAGGGGCGAGTCGGCGGGCACCACGGCGACGAAACGGTCCATGTACAGCGGGTGGAAGCGTAGCGCCTCGCTGCCGTCGGGCTCGAAACCGATGCCCAGCTCGACGCGGCGGTGGCGCACCAGTTCCAGCACCTGTTCGTTGATCACGTCGTGCACGGTGACGTTCACTTTCGGGTAGCGCTGGCGGAACACTTTAAGCGACTGCGGCAGCAAGTTGCCGGCGAAGGAGGGCATGGCCGCCACCGACACCCTGCCCAGCTGCAGGGTGAAGCGCTGGCGCAGCATCTCTTCGGTGTCGTCCCAGTCGGCCAGCAGGCGCCGGGCCAGGGGCAGCAGCACCTCGCCCTCGGGGGTGAGGCTGACGCTGCGGGTGGTGCGGGTGAGCAGGGCGCCGCCGAGGTTGTCCTCCAGCGCCTTGATGGTCAGGCTCAAAGCCGGTTGCGACACATGCAGGTGCTCGCCGGCCTGGGCGAAGCTCTGGTATTTGGCCACGGTGACGAAGGCGCGCAGTTGCTTGACGTTCATGGCTGGCTTGCCCTTTGTTTTGCAAAAGTTATCAATCGATGACGAAAACAAAATTAACAAATCAGTCGACTACAGTGAAGATGACCGCACGGTTCCAACAACTACAAAAGGCGACTGAGCATGGCCGGACTGGACAAGCGTGTAGCAACCTACGAAGAGGCCCTGGCAGGCCTGACCGACAACATGACGGTACTGGCCGGCGGCTTCGGCCTGTGCGGCATCCCGGAAAACCTGATCGCCCAGATCAAGCGCCTGGGCGTCAAGGGCCTGACCGTGGTCTCCAACAACTGCGGCGTTGATGGCTTCGGCCTGGGCGTACTGCTGGAAGACCGGCAGATCCGCAAGATGATCGCCTCCTACGTGGGCGAGAACGCCGAATTCGAACGCCAGCTGCTCAGCGGCGAACTGGAAGTGGAGCTCACCCCGCAAGGCACCCTGGCCGAGAAGATGCGCGCAGGCGGCGCCGGCATTCCAGCCTTCTATACCGCCACCGGCTACGGCACCCCGGTTGCCGACGGCAAGGAAGTCCGCGAGTTCAAAGGCCGCAAGTACATCCTCGAAGAGTCGATCACCGGCGACTTCGCCATCGTCAAGGGCTGGAAAGCCGACCACTACGGCAACGTGGTGTATCGCAACACCGCGCAGAACTTCAACCCGCTGGCCGCCACCGCCGGCAAGATCACCGTGGTCGAGGTCGAAGAGATCGTCGAGCCCGGCGTGCTGCTGCCCAGCGAGATTCACACCCCGGGCATCTATGTAGACCGGGTCATCGTCGGCACCTTCGAGAAGCGCATCGAAAAGCGCACCGTCAAGGCCTGAGCGCCATCCTCAAGAACAACAAAGAGATCCTGACCATGGCACTGACCCGCGAACAAATGGCCCAACGCGTCGCCCGTGAACTCAAAGACGGCTACTACGTCAACCTCGGTATCGGCATCCCCACCCTGGTGGCCAACTACGTGCCTGCCGACATGGACGTGATGCTGCAGTCGGAAAACGGCCTGCTGGGCATGGGCGAGTTCCCCACCGAAGCCACCCTCGACGCCGACATGATCAACGCCGGCAAGCAGACTGTCACTGCCCGCCGCGGTGCGTCGATCTTCGACTCGGCGCAATCCTTCGCCATGATCCGTGGCGGCCACGTCGACCTCACCGTGCTCGGCGCCTTCGAAGTGGACGTGGAGGGCAACATCGCCTCGTGGATGATCCCCGGCAAGCTGGTCAAGGGCATGGGCGGCGCCATGGACCTGGTGGCCGGTGCCGACAACATCATCGTCACCATGACCCACGCCTCCAAGGATGGCGAGTCCAAGCTGCTGCCCAAGTGCAGCCTGCCGCTGACCGGCGCCGGTTGCATCCGCAAGGTGCTGACCGACCTGGCCTACCTGGAAATCGAAAACGGTGCCTTCATCCTGCGCGAGACTGCGCCAGGGGTGAGCATCGAAGAGATCATCGAGAAAACCGCCGGCAAGCTGATCGTGCCGGACGATGTCAAGGAAATGACTTTCTAGTTACCGCTATCACTACCCCTGTGGGAGCGGGTTCACCCGCGAAGGCGTCGGTACTTTCACCGCCGCCTTCGCGGGTAAACCCGCTCCCACAGGGTTTTGCGCTCTGCTTCAGTGTTGAAAATCAAAAAAACAAATAAAAGGAAAACCCCGTGGCCGCTGATATCCAAGACAGCCGCTCCGCCCGCTTTGCCCTGCGCTGCTCCAACTGGGCCGAACGCTGGTTCCCCGACTCCTGGGTGTTCGCCGCCCTGGCCGTGATGCTGGTGTGCCTGGGCGCGCTGGTGATGGGCGGCAAGCCCACCGACACCGCCAAGGCCTTCGGCGATGGCTTCTGGAGCCTGATCCCGTTCACCATGCAAATGGCCTTCGTGGTCATCGGCGGTTATGTGGTGGCCAGCTCGCCACCCGCCGCGCGGCTGATCGACCGCCTGGCGCGCCTGCCGAAAAACGGCCGTTCGGCCGTTTGCTGGGTGGCGCTGATCTCGATGCTCGCCTCGTTGCTCAACTGGGGCCTGTCGCTGGTGTTCGGCGGCCTGCTGGTGCGCGCCCTGGCCCGTCGCACCGACTTGAAGATGGATTATCGCGCCGCCGGTGCCGCTGCCTACCTGGGGCTCGGCGCGGTATGGGCATTGGGGCTGTCGTCGTCGGCGGCGCAGTTGCAGGCCAACCCGGCCAGCCTGCCGCCGTCGATCCTGTCCATCACCGGGGTGATCCCGTTCACCGAAACCATCTTCCTCTGGCAGTCCGGGGTCATGCTGGCGGCGCTGGTGATCGTCTCGCTGGTGATCGCCTATGCCACCGCGCCGGGGCCGAACAGCGCGCGCAGTGCGCAAGACTGCGGCGTCGACCCCAGCTTCAGCGCACCGCCAGCGCCGCAGCGTACGCGCCCGGGCGAGTGGCTGGAGTACAGCCCGATCCTGATCCTGCTGCTGGTGGCCCTGGCCGGCGGCTGGCTGTACCAGGAGTTCGCCACCAAGCCTGCGATCACCGCGATCTCCGGGCTGAACACCTACAACCTGCTGTTCATCATGCTCGGCGCCTTGCTGCACTGGCGCCCGCGCAGCTTCCTCGATGCCGTGGCCCGCGCGGTGCCGACCACCACCGGGGTGCTGATCCAGTTCCCGCTGTACGGTTCGATCGCCGCCATCCTCACCCAGGTCAAGGGTGTCGACGGTGCGACCTTGGCCCACCACATCTCGGTGTTCTTCACCCAGATCGCCACCCATGACACCTACGCGCTGTTGATGGGGGTGTACTCGGCGGTGCTGGGCTTCTTCATCCCGTCCGGCGGTGGCAAGTGGATCATCGAGGCGCCCTACGTGATGCTGGTGGCCAACGACCTGCAGTACCACCTGGGCTGGGCGGTGCAGATCTACAACGCCGCCGAGGCGCTGCCGAACCTGATCAACCCGTTCTACATGCTGCCGCTGCTGGGCGTGCTGGGCCTGAAAGCGCGCGACCTGATCGGCTTCTCGTTCGTCCAACTGCTGGTGCATGTGCCGCTGGTGCTGGTGCTGCTGTGGGCGCTGGGTACGACCTTGCAGTACGTGCCGCCCGTGATGCCGTGAGGCTCGGGTAGTGCCAGGGAAGGGCGGTCAGGTACCGCCCTTTTTTACGTTTCGATGACATATCGATAATGATTCGCATGTGCGATTCGTTTTCATGTGAATGCCGCCCGGTCGGCAGCCAAGGACTTTCATCGAAACGAACAAGGAGACAGGCAGCGATGTTCGCGCCCATCAGCCGTTCCATGGCCCTTACCCTGGGCCTGTGTGCCACCGCCGTCAGCCCGTTTGCGCAGGCACAAGAGACCGAACAGCGGTCCGACGACAAGGTGCTGGAACTCGGCACCACCGAGATTCTCGCCCAGGGCCTGGGCAGCACCACCGAGCACAGCGGCTCCTACACCACCGGCAGCATGAGCGCAGCGACGCGCCTGAACCTGTCGATCAAGGAAACCCCGCAATCGGTCTCGGTGCTGACCCGCCAGCAGCTCGATGACTTCCAGCTCGACACGCTCTCCGAGGCCATGACCCATGTCACCGGCGTCACCGTGCAGCGCAACGACTCCGAGCGGCCGATTTATTATTCGCGGGGCTATTCGATCAACAACTTCCAGATCGATGGGATGCTCAATACCTTCTCGAGCCTCAAGTCCGATTCGGACACCATCATCTACGACCGTATCGAGGTGGTGCGTGGCGCCACCGGCTTGACCACCGGGGCGGGCGACCCGTCCGGGACCATCGCCATGGTGCGCAAGCGCCCAACCTCGCAACTGGCGATCAGCACTGGCGTCACTGCCGGCAGCTACGACAACTACCACGGCTACCTCGACGTCGGCGGCCCGCTGGGCCTGGAAGGGCGCCTGCGCGGGCGCACGGTGCTGGCTTACCGTGACAGCCAGTCATTCATGGACAAATATGCCAGCCAGCGTGAGGTGGCCTACGGCATCCTCGAAGCTGACCTGACTGACAGCACCGTGCTTGCAGTGGGCTACGACTACCAGAACAAGCACGTACAAGGGGCCTCCTGGGGCACCGTGCCGTACTGGAACGCCACTGGCGGCAAGGCCGACCTGCCGCGCTCGACCAACCTGGCCGCGCCCTGGTCGTCCTGGCCGCTGAAAGACCAGACCCTGTTCGCCACCCTCGACCAACGCCTGGCCAACGACTGGCTGCTCAAGCTCGCCTATACCCATCGCGAGTCCGACAGCGATGGCAAGGTGTACTACGGCGGCAACGGTTTCCCCGCCGCCGACCGCAGCGGCATGAATGCCTGGTATCAGCATTTCAGCGGCGAAGAGCAGATGGACGCCATCGACTTCAACCTGGCAGGCCCTTACCAGCTGTTCGGGCGCAGCCACGACTTCATGGTCGGTTATGGTGAATCCGAGCGGCGCAACACGTCGCCCTACTTCATCAGAGGGCCACTGCCCGACGGTTACCAGAAGATCCCGGACTGGAAGTACATGAGCAACATCGCCAAGTTCCAGGATATCGATACCGGGCTCGATGAATCGCGTGACTCCACCAAACAGAAGGCCGGCTACATCGCCACCCGGCTCAACCCCACCGACCGCCTGCACTTCGTGCTCGGCAGCCGTTATGGCAGCTGGCAGACAGAAAGCCGCGAGTGGGCGTACGACGAGGCACAGAATGGCACCGAACTGACGCCCAGCAAGCAGACCCAGAACGACCAGTGGACGCCGTATGCCGGGGTGCTGTACGACCTCACCGAGCAGTACACCGTGTATGCCAGCTACACCGACATCTTCAACCCGCAGTCGGTACGCGACAAAAACCGCCAGTACCTCGAACCCATCGTCGGCAAGGTCTACGAAGTGGGCGTCAAAGGCAGCCTGATGGACGACCGACTCAACCTCAGCAGCGCGGTGTACCGCAGCAAACAGGACAACGTCGCCGAGCAGGACGATTCGGTACCGCCCAACGGCAACGAGGTGTTCTACAAGTCCGGCGGCAAGGGCAACGTCGTCGAAGGCTTCGAGGCAGAGATTGCCGGCGAAGTGCGCCCCGACTGGCAAATGAGCCTGGGCTACAGCTACACCCACGCGGCCAACGCCGACAAGCAGCGCAAGAACCCCGAGCAACCGCTGAACCTGGTGCGCTTCTCTACCACCTACAAGCTGACACCGGCGTTGACCGTGGGCGGCACCCTGGACTGGCAGAGCGATACCCACAAGCAGGCCAACCGGCCAGTGGTGCGGGCGAACGGTTCGATCATTACGGTGCGCGACGAGATCAGCCAGAAGGCCTTCTCGGTGGTGGGGCTGATGGCGCGGTATCAGTTCGACGAACACCTGTCGGCTTCGGTGAACGTGAAGAACCTGTTCGACGAGCACTATTACAACAACCTGGGCTTCTATAACGGGGTGTATCACGGCGAGCCGCGGACGATGATGGTCAGCCTGGACTGGAAACTCTAGTACGTGGGCTTTAACTTGCGTGTCAGCTTTCTATCGATGCGAGGGTGATCCGGCATGTTGTATTTCCAGCATCGAGCGCTTTGACCTTCTACTATTTTGCTCACCGAGCAATCGGCCCGCTGGTGGGATTCGGCCATGAAGGAGCTTCAATGAACAAGGTTTCGGCGTGCCTGGGCTCTCTGGTCGTGCTCTTGTTGGCGGGCTGCTCCGGCATCCCTTCGCAGCCCTATCAGGAGCCCTCGGGCTTGGTGCCTACCGCACGCATGCGGGTGATCAGCAACTCGGATGTCTACGGTGACAGCGTCACCGGCCGCTGTGCACCCAACTTGCGCCACCAGATGGTCCAGGCCGGGCGCTTCTCGGCGGGGCGGGCACTGGAAAACTATCCGCAGTTTCCAAAGGCTCCGGCCCAGCTGGGTATGCCCATGCGGCTGTCGCCGCCGTTGCTCAGCCTGACGCCGACCGTGCGCATGGCCGAAGGCCGGCTTGAAGAAGTGGTGGCCGAGTACCGGGTGCCAACCTCGGCGCCGTTCCAGCTTGCGACCTTGGGGGCCGGTGCGGGTACGCCGTTGGGCAGGGGGATCTACTGTGACGAAGAGGCCAGGGTCTACAACCTGCAGGCGGGGCGCGACTACGAGGTGACCATCGGCATGGGCACCATCGGCCAGGGCGACAATGCCCGCCTGGCCTGCCGTTTCGATGTGCGCGAGCTGACCTCGATCGGTCAGGGTGAAATGATGATGCCGGTGCCGCTGACGGGCAGCGCCCCGCCGAGAAAACTGTGCGACTGAAGCCTGCGCCGAGATGATGCGCGCAGGAGCGGGGTACGCTTCACCGCATGGGTGGAGCGCACCCGGCCACGATCATTTCAGCTGTCGCAGCTCATCCAGCAACCCTTGCAGTTTCACCCGGTTCGGTTCATCCAGCCCGAACACCGGCCGCCGTGGCTCACCCACCGGCAGCCCGGTCATGCCCAGCCCGGCCTTGATGGTCGCCGGCAAGCCACCCTTGAGGATGAAATCCAGCAACGGCAACTGGCGGTAGAACAGCGCCTGCGCCTGGGCAAGGTCGCCCGCCAGCACTGCCTGGTACAGCTGCTGGTTCAGCGTGGGGATCAGGTTGGCCGCCGCCGTGCACCAGCCCTTGGCCCCGGCAACGAAGGCCTCCAGCGCCAACGGGTTGCAGCCGTTGTAGAACGGCACCTGGCCCTCGCCGAGCAGCTGCAGCTTATGCATGCGCTGGATGTCGCCGGTGCTCTCCTTGACCATGGTGACGTTGTCCACCTCGCGCACGATGCGCAGGATCAGCTCCACCGGCATGTCGGTGCCGCTGGTGGCGGGGTTGTTGTAGAGCATGATCGGGATATCGATGGCCGCGCCGATGGCGCGGTAGTGCTGGAGGATCTCGGCTTCGCTGAGCTTCCAGTAAGCCGCCGGCAGCACCATCACCGCATCGGCGCCGTGTTGCTGGGCGAAGCGCGCACGGCGCACGGCCCCCGCGGTGGTCAGGTCAGAGACGCTGACGATGCTCGGCACGCGCTTGCCGATGCGCTCCAGGCTGTACTGGGCGACCTGTTGCCATTCGCTGTCGCTGAGGTAGGCGCCTTCGCCGGTGCTGCCCAGCGGGGCGATCACTTGCACGCCGCCGTCGATCAAGCGGTCGATGGATTGGCCCACGGCGGGCAGGTCGAGCTGCTCGCCGTCGTGGCTGAAGGGGGTGATGGTGTAGCCGATGATGCCGTGGAATTGAGTGGTCATTCTAAATAGCTCCGCAAGCAAGGCAGTGTTGGGTCAGGCGAGGCAATCGGCGTGCTGGCGCAGGGCCTGCCGGGCGTAGTAGTTGAACGCGGCGCCATGGCGCTTGGGCCGGTCGATCCAGTCGTGGGCGTCGCGGCCAAGCTCGGGGGCGATCGGTTTGATGGTGCCGGCGGCCATGGCCAGCAGTTGCAGGCGTGCGGCGCGTTCGATCAGCTGGGCGTAGACACAGGCCTGCTCGATGCTGGCGCCGGTGGACAACTGGCCGTGGTGCGAGAGCAGGATGGCGCGCTTGTCGCCCAGGGCGGCGCTGATGATTTCGCCTTCTTCGTTGCCCACCGGCACGCCGGGCCAGGCTTCGAGGAACGCGCAGTCTTCGTACAGCGGGCACAGGTCCATGTGCGACACCACCAACGGCACTTCGAGCATCGACAGCGCGGCGACGTGGGTGGGGTGGGTGTGGATGATGCAGTTCACATCCGGGCGGGCGCGGTACACCCAGCTGTGGAAGCGGTTGGCCGGGTTGGGCATGCCCTGGCCTTCCAGCACCTCGAGGTCTTCGTTGACCAGCAGCAGGTTGCTGGCGGTGATCTCGTCGAAGCCCAGCCCCAGCTGCTGGGTGTAGAAGGTGCCCGGTTGCGGGCCACGGGCGCTGATCTGCCCGGCCAGGCCCGAGTCGTGGCCATTGTCGAACAGAATTCGACAGGTCAGGGCCAGCTTTTCGCGCACAGTCCACGTATTATCCGCGAGCGAGCCTTGCATCTGCGTCAGTGCCTTTTGCACCAGTTGGTCTTTGCTGTGTGTCAGGGTGTTGGCCATGGGGAGTGATCCTCTGTGGCGTGATGGTGGATGTCTCGGCTGGCCCGCCCCCTTGCTTTCGACGGTGGAGGGGCGGTCCATCAGATGACACAAATAATCCTATATGACACAAAGTGTCATTAGCAAGTGCGTTTGTCCGGGAAAGCCGCTTCACATGTCTATCCGACTGAAATTGCTGCGCAAGAAACTGGGGATCACCCTTGAGGTGCTGGCTGAAAAATCCGGCATGACCAAGAGCTACCTGTCCAAGGTCGAGCGTGGCCTGAATACGCCGTCGATCGCCGCCGCGCTGAAACTGGCGCGGGCGTTGAACGTCAACGTCGAGGAGCTGTTCGACGGCGAGCAGGAAGGCCAGGCGCGCTACAGCCTGGTACGCCGCGGCGAGCGCCAGGCGCTGGTCGGCAACGGCCAGGGGCCGGGTTACGCGGTGCTCACCTCCCAGGTTGGCCAGCGCAGCCTGTTGCCGTTCTTGATCCAGCCCCCCACCGAGTTCACTGATCCGACTTTCAAGGAGCACGAGGGCGAGGAGTTCCTGTTCGTCCACGAGGGCCAGGTGGAGGTGGACTTCATGAGCGAGCGGGTGCTGCTGGAGGCGGGCGATGCCCTGCATTTCAACGCCCAGACCCCACACCGCCTGCGCTCCGTGGGCGAACGCCAGGCCCAGTTGCTGGTGGTGGTGCAGGGCGGGGAAGGGTGAGGGCTGGGCGATGATCGAGGCCTCGCGGTTTTGGCGTGACCCTGCCTTGCCGTTTGTCGAGGCCCGGCGCGTGGGGGATGGGCGCCAGGTGTGCTATGCCGCGCATTCCCATGAGAGCTTTTCGATCGGTGTTATCACGGGCGGGCGCAGCACCTACCTCACCGGGGATGCCCGGCATGAGATCAGCGCTGGCAGCACCGTGCTGATGAACCCTGGTGTGGTCCATACCTGCAACCCGATCCAGGGGGGGCCCTGGTCGTACCTGATGCTGTTTGTCGACCTGCCGTGGCTGCAGCAGCATGGCTTTACCCTGCCGGAGGTGACGCTCAGCACCTCGTCGGGGTTATACGGTCGGTTGCTTGAAGTGTTTGCCGGCCTGTTCGACGACCAACCGGCCTCTGCCAAGGAGGCGCTGCTGGTTGCATTCTTCGCGGCGCTGCCCGGCTATTGCGATGAGCGAACAGGCCAGCGCAGGGCGGAGCATCCGCGGCTGGAAATGGCTGCCGCGTTCATCCGCGCCCATCGTCTGGATCCGCTGACCCTCGAAGACATCTGCAGTGCGGCGGGGCTTTCCCGGGCCTACCTGATTCGCGCTTTCGGCAAGCGTTTCGGGCTGACACCTCACGGCTATTTGCTTGACCAGCGGGTGCAGCACGCCCGCGCCCAACTGCGCCTGGGCCGGCCGATTGCCGAGGTGGCGCTGGAGGCCGGGTTCGCCGACCAGGCGCATCTGCAACGGGCGTTCAAGCGGCACCTGGCGGCGACGCCGGGGCATTATCGGGCAGGGTGAGGCAGGGCGCTCAATGGCAACGCAATCGCGGGGTGACGGGTATTCAACCCGCCAGCAGATACCCCGCACTCGCCACCAACAACAGCGCCAACCCGCGATTGAACAAGCGCAACCGCCTTGGCTCCCCCAGATACTGCCGAATCACACTCCCGGCCCACGCCCAACTGGCCACCGAGACAAAACAGATTGGCCCATAGATCCAGGTGAACAGCCACAACAGATGCTGCTCGCCAGCGGTATAGGCACCCACCCCGGCCACCGCCGCCAACCAGGCCTTGGGGCTCAGCCACTGCATGGCCGCGCCGTGCCAGGCAGTGGGCGCCCGTTGTTCGGCGTCGGCCTGCAATTGGCCATCGTCACTGGCCAGCTTCCAGGCCATGTACAGCAAGAACAGCACGCCACCCCACAGCAGCAGGTGCTGCAGCCACGGCCAGCGCAGCAGCAGCTCATGCAGGCCCAGGCCGGTGAGCACCAGCAGCAGGCAGAAGCCCAGAGTGGCGCCGGCGGCGTGCCCGAGGCTGGCGCGCAGGCCGTGACGGGCGCCGCTGCCCAGCGCCACGATATTGACCGGGCCTGGGGAAATGGAGGCCGCCAAGGCGAAGGCGGCCATCGACAGGGACAAGCTCATGCGCAGATTCCTTGCAACGATGGAGTGCCGCCATGGTCGACGACGGGTACGACGCAGGTATTGAACAAAAATGCTCAAAGCCCCTGTTACAGATTTTGTAATAGTTTCGCGCTGTGGGGAAAAGCTGCTTCGATTGTAGGATCGTCATCCCTTTTTTTGATCAAGGTCTATATGAGCACCTTCGCGGAGCCCCCCAGTTTCTGGCCGTCCCGGCCATCCTTCCTCCGTCCTCGTGACGCCGCCCTTGTGAGTACCCGCTAATGGAATGGCTAGCCGACCCCACGGCCTGGCTGGGCCTGCTGACGCTTATCGTCCTCGAGCTGGTGCTGGGTATCGACAACCTGGTGTTCATCGCCATCCTCGCCGACAAATTGCCGCCCCATCAGCGTGACCGCGCGCGGGTGATCGGCCTGTCGTTGGCGCTGATCATGCGCCTTGGCCTTCTGGCCAGCATCTCGTGGATGGTCACCCTGACCGCCCCGCTGATCGAGGTGTTCGGCAAGACCTTCTCCGGCCGTGACCTGATCATGCTGTTCGGTGGTGTGTTCCTGTTGTTCAAGGCCACCATGGAACTGCACGAAAGGCTGGAGGGCCATGTCGCCCAGTCGGGCGGCGTGACGCGGCATGCGGCGTTCTGGCCGATCGTCGCGCAGATCGTGGTGCTCGATGCGGTGTTCTCGCTGGATGCGGTGATTACCGCGGTGGGTATGGTCGAGCATCTGTCGGTGATGATGATCGCGGTGATCTTCTCGATCGGCATCATGATCGTCGCCAGCAAGCCGCTGACCCGCTTCGTCAACGCCCACCCGACAGTGATCATGCTGTGCCTGGGCTTTTTGATGATGATCGGCTTCAGCCTGACCGCCGAAGGCCTGGGCTTCCATATCCCCAAAGGCTACCTGTACGCGGCCATTGGCTTCTCGCTGCTGATCGAACTGTTCAACCAACTGGCCCGCGCCCGCCGCAAGCGCAGTGTGCAACAGCACCGACCGCTGCGTGAGCGTACCGCCCATGCCGTGCTGCGCCTGATGGGCGGACGCCGCGTGGAGGCTGACGAGGTGGGCGAGGAGATCGCCGACCTGGTAGAGGATGGTAGCGAGCAAGTGGTCTTCGACCGCCGCGAGCGGGTGATGATCAGTGGCGTGCTGAACCTGGCCGAGCGGCCGATCCGCACGGTGATGACGGTGCGCGCCAAGGTCGATGCGATCGACCTGGCGCAACCGGCCGAGGTGATCACCCAGGCGTTGATCAACTCCTCGTACTCGCGCCTGCCGCTGATCCGCGGCGGTCGCATCGAGGAACCGCTGGGCTTCGTGCACAAGAAGGAACTGCTCAAGGAGCTTCTGGCCGGTAACCAGCCAGACCTTGAGGCCCTGGCCCGGGCACCGCTGAACCTGCTGGAGAGCTTCAGCATCCTCAACGCCTTGGAGCAGATGCGTGGGCAGTCGACGCACATTGCCTTCGTGGTCAACGAGTTCGGTGATTTCACCGGCGTGCTGACCATGACCGACATCCTCGAATCGATCGCCGGCGAGCTGCCGGACGCCAGCGAGGTCGAAGGGCCGGGCGTGGTGGAGGAGGCGGGTGGTTTCGTCGTCAGCGGCGCCCTGAACCTGGCCCAGGTGCAGGCGCGTACCGGCTTCGTGGCCCGTGCCACCGAGGACTACCAGACCCTCGCGGGCCTGGTGATGAGCCTGCTCGACCGCCTGCCGGTGGTCGGTGATCGCCTGCAGTGGAACGGCTGGAGCATGACCGTGGTGGCGGTGGAGGAGCGGCGCGTGCGTCAGGTGCGCCTTACACCGAGCGCCGACGCTGACGCAGCAGGTGCTTGAAGCCTTCGAGCACCAGCACCAGCACCGCGGCCCAGATTGGCAGGTAGGTCAGCCACTGATCCGGGCCGATGGTTTCGCCCAGCAGCAGGGCGACGCCCACGAGCAGCACCGGCTCGACGTAGCTGAGCAAGCCGAACAAGCTGAACGGCAGCATGCGGCTGGCCAGCACATAGGCGATCAGCGCGCTGGCGCTGATCGCCCCGAGCAGCGGGATCAGCCAGTAGAGGTTCTGGTGTTGCGCCAGGTCCGCGGCTGACAACGGGCCCTGGACCACGAAGTACAGGGCCCAGGGCAGCAGCAGGCACATGTCGCACCACAGGCCGCCCAGGTGGTCGGTGCGGCAGCGGCGGCGCAAGACGAAATATATCGGGTAGCCGATCGTCACCAGCAGCGTCTCCCAGGCGAAGCTGCCGTTCTGGTACAGCTCGTGGCCTACGCCCAGGGCTGCGCAGCTGACTGCTACCTTTTGCAGGCGCGACAGGCGTTCGCCGTAGACCAGGCGGCCAGTCAGCACCATCGCCAGTGGCAGCAGGAAATAGCCCATCGACACCTCCAGGCTGCGCCCGTGCAGCGGCGCCCAGAGGAACAGCCACAATTGCACCCCCATCAACCATGAGGTACCGACCATGCCCAGCAGCAGCAGGGGTGTGCGGCGTACCCGCGCGAACAGTTCGCCAACCCGCTTCCAGTCATTGGAAACCAACATGAACAGCGTCAGGCAGGGCAGCGTCAGCAGGGTGCGCCAACCGAAGATTTCCTCGCCGTCGAGCGGTGTGAGGAAGGAGGTATAGAAATACATCACGGCGAACAGACAGGACGCCATGACCGATGAAACGATGCCTTTTGACACGAATGCCTCGAAGAACGGGAAGGGTGAGCGGGCGGATCAGCCGCGCATGATCTCAGGGGGCGCGTCTTGCGGCAACCGCAGCCTGCCAGGGCGCGTGGCCAATGCCCTGAGCAGCTCGGTGGCGGGCATTGGCCGGGCGAACAGATAACCTTGCTGGAAGTCCACCCCGTGGCGCTCCAGGTAGTCGCGCTGCACCGCAGTCTCGACCCCTTCCGCCACGATGCCCAGCCCAAGTTTGGCCGACAGTTCGATGATGGTGTCGAGGATATGTTGCGACAGCGCATCGCCACCGATCATGGCGACGAAGCTCTGGTCGATCTTCAGGTAGTCGACCTTGAACTGACGCAGGTAGTTGAGGCTGGACTGGCCCGTGCCGAAGTCGTCGAGGGCGATCATCACCCCCATCTCGTGCAGCTTTTCGAACAGCTCCAGGGTCACCGGGGTGGGTTCGATCAGTTTGCGCTCGGTCAGCTCGAGGGTGAGTACCACACGCTCGGGCGGGAATTGCTGGAGGAAGGCGCGGCAATCGTCGAGCAGGCCAAGGTCGCGGCAATGATCGGCGGTGATGTTGATACCGACGTGAAAGCCGTCGTCCAGCAGCGCTACATGGGGTGCCAGGGCTTGTGCGGTGTTGAACATGAGGGCGCGGGTCATGGCGACGATCTGCCCGCTGTGTTCGGCGTAGGGGATGAACAGGTCCGGGCGTACCAGGCCCTCGCGCGGATGCTGCCAGCGCATCAGCACTTCGACCCCGGCCCAGTGATAGTCGCCTTTGCGCACCACAGGCTGGAAGTACGGCAGGAACTCGCCGGCTTCGAGCGCACGGTCGAGTTCGGCGCGGGGCGAGTTGGCGCGGCGTACCTGCCACCGGCAGACGCTGCCGGCCACCACGCCGAGTATCAGCAGCAGGCTGAGCAGGGCCGGGTAGCGCGAGCGCATCAACTCGCCCAGCTTACCCGCGGCGTAACCGCCCTGCACGCTGAACGGGTAGCGTGTCGAGGAGACAGTGGCGGGGGCGCTGACTGCGACCGGCGGTGTGCCTTGTTGCACAAGGCCTTGCTGGCCCATCCAGTGGTTGCCCACCCGCACCAACAGCTCGTCATCCTGAGCGATCAGGCGCAAGGCCGTCAGCAGGTGGCTGCCGTCCACCGTGGCGATCGCCCCGCGATCACCTTGGCTGACCCGGTAAACCAGCAGTGGATGCCCTGGCGTGACGGAGTTGCCGTCCATCAGCCAGAGCTGTCCGTCGGTATAGTCGCGCGCATTCACCGGCTCTTCGAAATTGCCAAACAGCGAAGTGCAATACAGGTTGTCGTGATCGAACAGGCTGGTGGAGCGCACGAAAGCATTGCGCGTGACTTCTATGCGCAGTGCCAACTGCAGCTGTTCGCAGGGCTGTCCGGCCTTGGGCAACAGCTGGTTCGCGGCGCTGGACAGGCTGTCTAGAATCATTTCTATGTGCCCGACCACTTCGCGTGCGGTGGCCTGGCTGTTGGCCTGCAGCTCGCGCTCGGTCTGCCAGCGGGTCACGGCCAGCCCGCAGACCAGCGGCAGCACCCCGACGACCCAGGGCAGCAGTGTGCGCCAGCTCCAGCGGGCAGGGCGTTTGGGGGTCAGGGGCATGCGCAGGTGTATCCAGTGGCGGACGGGTGTGTCAGCGGCAAGGATAGCCGTTTGTCGGTGAAGCCTACGAACTAAAACGCGACAAACAAATTTACGCAATGTAGAATCGCGTTACGAATACAACAATAAGGTTCTCCGCCATCCGGAGGATCAAGCCCGCCGAGAATGGGTCCCCATGAAAAACCCTGCATTCAAGCTGATCATTGGTGCCTATCTGGCCCGCAGCGTGCGCGGCATTCCCTGTTCGCCTCCTGTTCCGTTCGCCATCGCAAGCCAGTAATCCAACCGTTTTTTGCTGCAGATGAGGACACGAACATGGCAGATATCTTCGAAAACCCGATGGGCCTTGAAGGCTTTGAATTCATCGAGCTCGCCTCGCCGACCCCTGGCGTGCTGGAGCCGGTCTTCCAGATCCTCGGTTTCACCAAGGTGGCGACCCACCGCTCCAAGAATGTGCACCTGTACCGCCAGGGTGGCATCAACCTGATCCTCAACAACGAACCGAAAAGCGCCGCCTCGTACTTCGCCGCCGAGCACGGCCCGTCGGTGTGCGGCATGGCATTCCGTGTGCGCAACGCCCATGAAGCCTATGCCCGCGCCCTGGAGCTGGGTGCCCAGCCGGTGGAAATCGAGACCGGCCCTATGGAGCTGCGTCTGCCGGCGATCAAAGGTATCGGTGGCGCGCCGCTGTACCTGATCGACCGTTACGAAGAAGGCAGCTCGATTTACGACATCGACTTCAAGTTCATCGACGGCGTGGATCGCAACCCGGTCGGTGCCGGCCTGAAGATCATCGACCACCTCACCCATAACGTCTATCGCGGGCGCATGGCCTACTGGGCCGGCTTCTACGAGAAGCTGTTCAACTTCCGCGAGATCCGCTATTTCGACATCAAGGGCGAGTACACCGGCCTGACTTCCAAGGCCATGACCGCGCCAGATGGCATGATCCGCATTCCGCTCAATGAAGAGTCGTCCAAGGGTGCGGGGCAGATCGAAGAATTCCTGATGCAGTTCAATGGCGAGGGCATCCAGCACGTGGCCTTCCTCACCGACGACCTGCTCAAGACCTGGGATGCCCTCAAAGGCTTCGGCATGCGTTTCATGACCGCGCCGCCACAGACCTACTACGAAATGCTCGAAGAGCGTCTGCCGGGCCACGGCGAGCCGGTCGACCAGTTGCAGTCGCGTGGCATCCTGCTGGACGGTGCTTCCGAGTCGGGCGACAAGCGCCTGCTGCTGCAGATCTTCTCGGAAACCTTGCTGGGCCCGGTGTTCTTCGAGTTCATCCAGCGCAAGGGTGACGATGGCTTTGGTGAAGGCAACTTCAAGGCACTGTTCGAGTCGATCGAGCGTGACCAGGTTCGTCGTGGCGTGCTGAACGTCGAGTAATCGACTCAACGCTGTCCATCGCGGGGCAACTCGCATCGGTGTGCCGATGTGACTTGCCCCGCGATGCGTTTCAGCCAATCTTTGCCTTGGCCAGGAACTTGAGCGTCGCCTGAGCCACGCCCGCGGTGGACGCCGGGTTCTGCCCGGTGATCAGGCCTTTGTCTTCAACCACGAAGGGTGCCCACGGGTCCTCCGCTTTCTGGTACTCACCACCCCGTGCGCCGAGTTCGTTCTCGGTCAGGAAAGGTACCTCTTTGTCCAGCTCTGCCAGTTTCTCTTCGATATTGGAGAAACCGGTCACCGCCCGACCTCTGAGCAACAGGGTGTTGTCGCTGAGTTTCACATTCAGCAGCCCCACGGCACCGTGGCAGACCGATGCCACAACCCCGCCACGTTCGTGAATGCGCCGCGCCAAGTCCTGCAGTGGCTGGTTGTCGGGGAAGTCCCACATCACGCCATGGCCACCTGTGTAATAAATGGCGCTGTACTGCTCGGCCTTGACCTCGCCGGGGCTGAGGGTGGCGCCCAGGCGCTTCATGAAGGCCTTGTCGTCATACCACTGCCAGTCCAAGTCCGGGGCCATCTGCAGGCTGTGCGGGTCGATCGGTACGTAGCCGCCCGCCGGGCTCACATAGTCGACCGTGAAGCCCGCCTGCTGCACGGGGTCGACGAAATGCACGGCTTCACCCAGCCACAGGCCTGTGGCGCGTTTGATGTTGGGGTACTTGGCGGTATTGGTCAGCACGACCAGGATCTTCTTGTTCATGTGCGCATGCCCATCCAACCCAAGGGGGCCGGTTGCCCGGCGGAGGGAAAAACCCTCTGAGCATAGCCGTCGCTGGGCGTAGCGCCATGACCGGCTGGCGTTGTGCTAGTCTCGAGCCAATCATGTGCAGCCAGGAAGTCACCATGACAACGGACAAGTTCATGCAAGCGGCCATCGACGAAGCCCGCAAGGGGCTGGCGGAGGGCGGTATTCCAATTGGCTCGGTGCTGGTGCACGACGGCAAGATCATTGGCCGTGGCCACAACCGCCGGGTACAACAAGGCAGCGCCATCCTGCATGGTGAAATGGACGCCCTGGAAAACGCCGGTCGACAGCCTGCCAGTGTCTACAAGGCAGCCACGCTCTATACCACCCTGTCTCCCTGTGCCATGTGCAGCGGCGCGATCCTGCTGTATGGCATAAAACAGGTGATCATCGGCGAAAACACCACTTTCCTTGGCGAAGAACAGTTGCTGGCCAGCCGCGACGTACGCTTGGACGTGCGCCACGACGAGGACTGCAAAAAGATGATGCGTGATTTCATCGAGGCCAAGCCGCAACTGTGGAATGAAGACATTGGCCGCTGACCGCTCTGTGCCAGGAGCCGCGCAGATGATTCATCTAGCGCCTATTTCGAGCGCTGAGACCGTGGGAAGCGCCCAGATCAGTAGCTTCAACTGGGGGGCAACGCCATTGGGGCCCCTGACACGATGGCCGCCAGCCTTGCGCATCGCCGTCGACATGCTGCTGCTTTCCGCTTACCCCTGTGCCCTGGTCTGGGGCTCGGCGCTGACGGTGATTCACAACGAAGCCTATCCCGTCCCCCTGGGCGAGCGCTCCCATGGCCTGGGCGATAGTTTCGACGCGCTTTGGGCAACGGTCTGGGACGACATGGGGGCTGCTGTTTTCGAGGCGCTGGAAGGGCAGGGCAGTCTGGTCGAGAACAGCCTGCTGACGGTCAACCGCGACGGACACCCCGTCCAGGCCTGGTTCACCTGCAGCTATTCGCCTATCCGCGACGACCAAGGCGCGGTGGTGGGTTTCCTGCACGCGCTGATCGAAACTACCGCCAGTGTCGAGCGCACCCGCGAATGGCGCGAACTGGCGCAATCGTTCGAGGCACAACTCTCGCGTTACATGGCCGAGAGTGAGCATACCTGGCAGTTGTCGCCCGACGTGATGTTGATGCTCGACACCGAGTTGCGCGTGCGCTTGGCCAATCCGGCCTGGCACCGCTTGTCGGGTTTGACGGATGAGCAGCAAGCGCCGGTCGCGCTGTTGGAGCTGATCCACCCAGCCGAGCGTACCGAGACCAGGCTGGCCCTGATGGCGCTGATGCAGGGGCATGACACCCCGGCCTTCGAGGCCCGCGTGCGTCAAGATGAAGGGCATTATTGCTGGCTACGCTGGCATGCCGTGTCTGGCCAGGCGCTGCCGATCCTGATCGGGCGCAACATCACCGAGGAGCGCCAGTCCGTCCAGCGCATGGCCGAAGCAGCGGTGCGCGAAAGCCTGCGCATGGAGTCGGTGGTCAAGGTGGCGGGCGGCCTGGCCCATGAGATGAATAACGTCTTGTCCGGGGTCGGCAGCAGCCTGGAGCTGCTTGAACGGCGTCTGGCCCAGGGGCGGCTTGAGCGCTTGGACAGCTACGTGCAGGTGGCCCGCGAATGCGCTCAGCGGGCCATCGGCCTGACCCAGAACTTGCTGGCGTTCGCCCGCAGCCAGCCGTTGTCGCCCAATCCACTGGACATCAACCAGCTGATACGCCAGGCACAACCGATGCTCGAGCAGTGCGTCGGCGCCGAGATGCACCTCCATTGGGAGCTGGACATCGCCCCCTGGCCCGTCCAGGTCGATCCCGACCACCTGCGCAACGCCTTGCTGCACCTGTGTGCCAATGCCCGCGACGCCTGCCTTGGCCGGGGCAGCCTGTCGATCCGTACCGGCAATGAGCGCCTGGCTGGCGCGACTGCCGGACTGCCGGCGGGCGACTATGTGATGCTCCAGGTCGAGGACGATGGTCATGGCATGTCGGCTGAGGATGTGGAACGGGCATTCGAGCCTTTTTTCACCACCAAACCCCTGGGGCAGGGCTCGGGCCTGGGGTTGCCCATGGTGCATGGCTTCGTGCGCCAGTCCGGTGGCCAGGTGTGGATAGAGTCGAGATTGCAGCACGGCACTCAGATTGTGCTGATGTTTCCTCGTTATTCGGGCAGCCAGCCGATACCCGAACCCCCGACGATCACAAGGCAGGCAAGGCAGGGCGAGCGTGTGCTGCTGATCGATGACGAGCTCAATTTGCGCGGATTGATCAAGGAAATACTGGTCGACCGCGGTTTCGAGGTGTGCGGTGTGACCGATGCCAACACTGCGCTGGGGCAGTACCGTCATGCCGGCCCATTCGATCTGGTCATTACCGACATCGGCTTGCCGGGTGGCTTCAACGGGCGTCAGGTGGCCAGGGCGATGCGCATGATCAATCCCGAACAGAAAATCCTGTTCATCACCGGCTACACCGAGGACCCGGTGGAGCAGCAACTGCTCGACGAGCCCGGTACTGCCTTGCTGCTCAAACCGTTCTCGCTGGAGAGCCTGGTCATGCAAGTCGATCGCATGCTGCAGGCCTGATCCTGCTCAGGGCGTCACCAGCATCCGCGCGACCTGGTTGCGCAACTGTTCCAGGGCGAAAGGCTTGCGCAACAACTGCATCCCGGCGGCCAGAAACGCATCGCGAGCCATCGCGGTTTGCGCGAAACCGGTGATGAACAGTACCGGCAGCCCGGGGCGCAGGCGACGGGCGATTTCCGCCAGTTGCCGGCCGTTCATGCCCGGTAGCCCAACGTCGCTGATCAGCAAACCGAACGGCTGTGCCGAATGCAGCCAGCGCAGCGCTTCACTGGCATTTTGCGCCACACGACAGGGGTAGCCTTCTTCGAGCAGGGTCCGTTCGACCAGTTCGCGCACATCCGGGTCGTCTTCCACTAGCAGGATGTCCTGGCAATCACCGGCAGCTCGCACGGCAGCGGCTTTGAGCGGTGGCGGGCTATCGGTATGGCGTGGCAAATACAGGCGCACCCGTGTCCCTTTGCCGATCTGGCTGTCGAGCGCCAGGTAACCCCGTGACTGCCTGCTGAAGCCGTAGACCATCGATAGCCCGAGCCCGACACCCTGGCCAGTCGGTTTGGTGGTGAAGAACGGCTCGATGGCATGCTCCAGGGTGGCTTGCGACATCCCCTGGCCGCTGTCGCGAATGCTCAGGCACAGATAGTCACCGTGCGTCAGGCCGACGTTGGCGAGCTGCCCATTGGTGACCTGGACGTTGTCCGCCTCGACGTTCAGCACTCCGCCGCTGGGCATGGCCTCGCAGGCGTTGAGCAAGAGGTTGTCCAGGGACGCCTGCAGTTGCTCGCCATCGGCGCTGGCTTGCCACAGTTGTGTGGCCAGGCGCACTTGCAGCTCGATGCCTGTCCCCAGCTTGGCGGCCAGGGCATCGGGTGCCAGCAGCGAGCGCAGGTCGATTGCCTGGCTCTGCAAGGATTGGCGAGCGGAGAACGCCAATAGCCGATGGGTCAACAGGGCAGCGCGGGCCACGGCTTGCTGGCCCAGGCGCAAAGGGGGCTCCAGGCCCTCGCTGCGGCCTTGACGCAGGCGTTTGTCGATCAGCTCCAGGCTGCCGCCGATGCTGGTCAGCAGATTGTTGAAGTCATGGGCCACGCCGCCGGCCAGTTGGCCGATGGCTTCCATCTTGCGTGTTTGTTGCAGTGCCTGGTCGTCGGCCTGTTGTTGCTGCGCCAGGGCTTCGAGCTGTTCGCACAGGTCGCGCGCCTGGTATTGCCGGCGGCGAGCCCGCAACGCCCACAGTGCCAGGCTCAGCAGTTGCTCGTCAGGGTAGGGCGGGGCAAGCGGCAGCAGGTTGCCTGGCACTGCGCTGGTGTCGGCCTCGGCGTGGCTGGTGAGCAGCACCACGGGCAGGTCGGACCAGCCAGGCTGCTGTTCGAGGTAGCGGTGCAGGGGGGATTGCTGGTTGCGCGGCAGCGCCTGTTCGATCACCACCAGCAGCCCGGCACCTTCACTGAGCCAGCGGCCAAGGCGCCCGACATCGGCGGTGCAGCGGCTGTGGATACCTGCTTGTCGGAGTAACCGGCAGGTGCTTGTCCCCGCCTGGGCAGGCGCCAGGACCAGGGCGCGTTCTTCCACAGCCAGGCATGCAGCCAAGAGCATTCTCCTGTGACGATGGGCACGCCGTGATGGCGTTACCGCCTTCCTTCTCCTATCACTGGACCTTCGTCACGGGCCAGGGGTTCAACCGGATTGCGGAAGCTGTCACAGGCCTTGTTGCAGCAACGGGTCGTCCGGGTTCTGCCGCTCGAGCTCGGCCAGCAGTACCTGGACGTTCTGCAGTTGCCCGGTATCCTTCCAGTACTCGATCAGCAGTACCCGCGCCCGGCGGTTGGCAGGCTGGCGGCTGAGCAGCGTCTGCAGTTGTTGCTGCGCGGCCTGGACCTGCTCCAACTGGTGCAGGGTGACGGCAAGGGTGTAGCGGTAGTCGCTGTTGTCCGGCTCCAGCTCGACCGCGCGCGACAGTGCCAGCAGGGCATATTCGTGCTGGTCGTGGCGGGTCAGCCACAAGCCCAGCTGGTACTGCAGGAAGGCCGAATCCGGGCTGAGCGCCAAGGCCTTGCGCAGCACTTCGCGAGAGGTGTCGTGGTGGCCCTGGCGTTCCAGCAGGCGCACCTGGGTCGCCAGGGCGTCGAGGTTTTCGGGGGCCAGCGCCAGGGCGCGGGCGAGCGCCGCGCCTGCGGCGTCATAGGCCTGCTCGTGCATGTACAGGCGCGCCAGGTGAATCTGTGCGTCGGCGTCCTCGGGTTGTTGTTCGAGGGTTTGCTGGTACTGCTCCAGCGCTTGCTGCAGCGGGCCGAAATACAGGCCGATGGCATCTGGGTCGAGGCCGAGCAACGCGTCCACCGCGGCAAAGCGCACGCTCTGCTCGTCATCGTCAAGCAACGGCCCCAGTACCAGGCTGCGTTGGGCGGCCGGCAACAGCCGGCGGATGCTGGCGATGGCGGCGCGACGCACCAGGGGGTCGCTCTGTTCCAGATCCTGCTTTGCCAGTTTCAGCGCCTGGGGTGACGGGTAGTTGGGCAGCTCGGCGTACAGGGCGGCGCGGCGGATCGCCGGCAGGTCGTTACGCTGCAGCTGCTGGTACAGCACCCGCGCGGCGCCCGGCTGGCCTTCATGGGCCTGGCGCAGGGCCTTGGCGTAACTGTGCGGCGGCAGCGTCGGCGGCGTGGATTGCGGGGCCCGCCACAGGTAAGCGAGCACGCCTGGCACCAGGATCAGCAGCAACAGGGCGATCAGGATAAGCGGGCGGCGTGGCATCGGGCAGTCCGTGGCGGCGGGAAGGCCAGAGCTTGGGACAGCCAGCCAGTAAATGCAACGGGCGAGGAGTCGGGTATGATGCGTGCCTTTCCCAAGCATTGAGGCCTGATCCATGTCCCTGAGCGCTGAACAGACCGGTGAATTTCGCGCCTTCGCCGAACAGCTGGCCGATGCTGCGGCCATGGCGATCCAGCCGTACTTTCGTGCCAGCCTTGACGTCGAAGACAAGGGCGGGCGCCTGTACGACCCAGTGACCGTGGCCGACAAGGCCGCCGAAGATGCCATGCGTGAGCTGATCCAGGCGCAATACCCGGCACATGGCATCCTCGGCGAGGAGCATGGCGCAGCCGTTGGCAGCAGCCCGCTGACCTGGGTGCTCGACCCGATCGACGGCACCCGTGCCTTCATCACCGGCCTGCCGCTGTGGGGCACGCTGATTGCGCTCAACGATGGCACACGCCCGGTCATCGGGGTGATGAACCAGCCGTTCACCGGCGAGCGTTTCGTCGGCACCCCCGAAGGCGCATGGCGCAGCGGCACGCCCCTGAAAACCCGCGCCTGCGCCGACCTGTCGGCGGCCACGCTGATGTGCACCACCCCAGACATGTTCGACAGCGCCGCGCGCAAGGCCGCCTTCGAGCACGTGGCCGGCCAGGCCAGGCTGATGCGTTATGGCGGCGACTGCTACGCCTACTGCATGCTCGCTTCAGGGTTTGTCGACGTGATCGTCGAGGCCAGCCTGCAACCCTACGACGTGCAGGCGCTGATGCCGATCATCGAAGGCGCCGGTGGGGTCATCACCGCCTGGGATGGCAGTACCGCACAGCACGGCGGCTGCGTGGTGGCCTGTGGCGACCCGGCGCTGCATGCGCAGGTGGTGGAGATGCTGCGCCACGCCATGTGACGGGCACCGGCCATCGCACTTTTTCGCTTTTGCGGGCTCTATGCTTGGCCAGGCTGCGCCGACCCCCGGTGCGGCCAATGACCAGCCCCGGTGCCGATGGCCGCAAAACGACTCGCTATTCTCCCGCGCGGCCTGCTGCTGGCAGGCGCCCTGATCTGCTTGGGGGCCTGCACCCAGCAGCAGGGCCGCGACATGCTCACGCAGATCGGCAACGGCAAGCCCGACGAGCCGTTCCAGACCAGTGTCGACCGCATGGCCACGCTGTCCATGCGCGACAACCTGCAAAGCCTGTACCTGCTGATGGACAAGTTGTACCTGCGCAACCCCAGCCAGTGGAAGCAATCTGGCTACCTCGACGCCACCACCGCCGCCCGGCAGATCCGCATCGCCATCGAGCAGCGCCAGCCCTTGGCGCAACTCGGTGAGCGGCGTGACCTGGCAGCGCTCAGCTATGCCCTGAGCCCGGAATTCAGGGGCGATCGGGTCGGTGCCTTCATCTACGCCATCGGCAGCATGCTGGTCACCGCCCACGGCGGGCGCACCGAGTTCTACATGACCGACACCCTCGACCCGCTGTTCATCAACAACGCCGCGCGCAATATCGAGAAGGCCACCTGGATGCTCAGCCAGCGGCAGGATGCCAACGGCGTGCTGCTGCTGTTCTCCAACGAGATCTCCGAGCAGGGCAGCAACCTGAGCTTTGCCGTGGAGTTCGGCAAGGTGGTCGCGCGCCTCGACCTGCTGGCGCAGATGCTCGACGAACGCTACCGGCGCATCGGGCTCAACTATGCGCAAAGCCTGCTGCTGTTGAACTTCCTCCCGGTGCAGTGAGTTGTGCGGTAATCGAACGCCGGGCCTGTGCCAGTGTCCGCTGTCCGCCCGCCGTTTGCCTTGGTCGCATTGCCCTCGATCCTGCTTTTTGCTTAGTGTGACGCTCAGCATCCGACCGTCGCCTGCCCCAGCACCCCGATGATGGTTGGTTAGAATGACCGTGAACGACCGCAGCCACATGCCCACAAGGCAGTAGGCCGCGGCGCCCATAACAATAATGATGGCGAGTGCCTTGCCCATGGAAAGCCGCCTGTTGAGCGAGCAAAGCTGCGTGTTCCACCGCGCCGACCCTTACGCGGTGTCTGACTACGTCAACCAGCATGTGGGCCAGCACCACATTGGCCTGTCCCGCACCACCCATCCCCAGGCCAGCTTGAGCCATCGCAAATTCGCCGAACTGGACCTGTGCCGCATCAGCTATGGCGGCAGTGTGCGGGTTACCTCGCCGGCCCTGGAAACGATCTTCCACCTGCAGGTGCTGCTCAACGGCAATTGCCTGTGGCGCGGCCACCAGCGTGAGCACCACCTGGTGCCAGGCGAATTGCTGCTGATCAACCCGGACGACCCGGTCGATCTCACTTATTCCGATGACTGCGAGAAGTTCATTCTCAAGGTGCCGGTGCACCTGCTCGACTCGATCTGCGACGAGCAGCGCTGGCAGCGCCCCAGCGGCGGTGTGCGCTTTGTACGCAACCACTATCGGCTGGAGGAACTGGACGGTTTCCTGAATCTGCTGGGGATGGTCTGCAACGAAGCCGAGGTCAGCGATTCGCTGCCCAGGGTGCAGGGCCACTACAGCCAGATCGTCGCCAGCAAGCTGCTGACGCTGATGAATACCAATGTGCGCAAGGACACCTTGGGTGGCACGCAGGCCAGCCTGGAGCGAATCCTTGAACATATCGAGGGCAACCTGAAGCTTGAGTTGGCAGCTGAAACCCTGGCCGAACAGGCCAACATGAGCCTGCGTTCGTTGTACGGCCTGTTCGACCGACAGCTGGGTACCACGCCCAAGCAGTACATCCGCCAGCGCAAGCTGGAGCGGGTCAACGCCTGCCTGAGCGACCCGAGCTGCAAGGTACGCAGCGTGACCGAACTGGCACTGGATTACGGCTTCCTGCACCTGGGGCGGTTTGCCGAGAGTTACCGGCAGCGGTTTGGCGAGCTGCCTTCTGAGACCTTCAGGCGCCGGGTGTGATCCGAACAGACAAAGGGCTGCACAGCAGCCCTTTGCGATCTTCAGTTCACGCCACGTCAACCAGGACGATTTCGCTGTCCTCCAGCGCCGTCACCGTCAGCAGCGTTTCCTCCTCGATGGCCACGCCATCCCGGGCCTTGGCCTGCAATCCGTTGACCTCGACCCGGCCTTTGGCCGGTACCAGGTAGCCGCGTCGGCCCTGGTCGAAGCGGTACTCGGCGCTTTCCCCGGCGCGCAGGGTGGCCGCCACCAGGCGGGCGTCGGTGCGGATCTGCAGGCTGTCGCCATCGCCTTCGCGGCCACTGGCCAGGGTCACGAAGCCTTCGCCACGTTCACCCTTGGGGAACGGGCGGGTGCCCCAGGACGGCGCGTCACCGACTTTTTCCGGAATGATCCAGATCTGGAAGATCCGCGTATCGACCTGCTCCTGGTTGTATTCGCTGTGCACGATGCCGCTGCCGGCACTCATTACCTGCACGTCGCCCGCTTCGGTGCGGCCCTTGTTGCCCAGGCTGTCCTGGTGGGTGATCGCGCCTTCGCGGACATAGGTGATGATTTCCATGTCGCGGTGCGGGTGCGACGGGAAGCCACTGCCGGCGGCGATCAGGTCGTCGTTCCAGACCCGCAGGTTGCCCCAGTGCATGCGCGCCGGGTCGTAGTACTCGGCGAACGAGAAGTGGTGGTGGGCGTCGAGCCAGCCGTGATTGGCGTGGCCAAGGCTTTCGAAGGGTCGCAGTTGCAGCATGATGGTGCTCCTCTGAATTCGCTGGAATGGAGCCATGATCTGCGTTTTAAATATCGAAAAAAAGCGTAAATATCGGCTTGTTATTATCAAGTAAATAGATATTTATTTTGCGATACAACATGCGATTCATCGCCTAATCCACTGATACAAAAGCATTCGCTGGCGCTTTTTGGCGGATGAGGCGAACATGCCCGCTGTTTGGATTTTCAATGGAGTGACCGTGCCCCACGAGCAGCCCCAGGCCCCGGCCAACCTGACCCCGCCCGCCCAGTTGCCCTGGCTGCGCCGCCTGGCCGCGCGCCTGCTTGGTCGTGGCCTTAGCCGTCTGCAGGCGCAGCATCGCGATTCGTGGTTCCTTGGCCATGCCATCGGCCAGCGCAATGGCCATGCCGACGGGTTGCGTGACGGGTACGAACGTGGGCGCTTGGACGGCTACGAAGCGGGGCGCCAGGTCCTGGTGATTCGTGATACCCGCCCGGACACCGCTGCGGTGCCTGGCCAGGACGACAAGCTGTTCGACGACTGGCGCCTGCCGCTGAGTGCCGAGCTGAAAAAGCGCTTCAAGGCCGATGTGGCCCAGCGCCTGCCAGCCGAGGCACAGCCCAGCGCCGCGCAGTGGAAGCTGATCCTCAGCGACACACCCTCGACCTGCGTGGTCGCCGGTGCCGGTGCCGGCAAGTCGACCTCGCTGGTGCTGCGCATCCTGTTGCTGCGCCACTACCTGGGCTTCGAGCTCGATGCCATGACCGTGGTGACCTTCACCCGCGAGTCACGCAAGGACTTCATCCAGCGCCTGCTGCAGGTGTTCGCGTTGTGGCAGGTCCAGCTGTCGCCGGCACAGGGCCGTGAGCTGGTACGCACCTTCCATTCGCGCATCCTGCCGCTGGTACGCAGCCTGCCGGGTTTCGCTCAGGTGCGTGCCTTCGAAACCCTCGGCAACGAGATGCCTGCGGGCGGGGAGGCTAATGCCGACAGCAACCCCTTCGACCTGCGCCTGAATGACGCCCAGCGTCAGCAGTTGAACCTGGCCTACCGGGACCTGCTGGCACAGAGTCCGCGCTTCGCCGCCTTGATCGGCCAACTGCGGCAGGAGGCGCTGCTGCTCAAGCCACTGGACCCGGATCACCCGGATGTGCAGAAGCGTGTGCAGGTCACCCAGCTGGCCGCGCAGCGCGACGAAGAGCTGTGCGACGTGATCGAGGACCTGTGGTTCGCGGCCGGCGCCTGGCCGATCAAAGGCATCGAGCCGTGCCGCGACACGGTGCAGATCCGTGGCAGCCGCTTCCATGTGCACGGTCGCCTCGAGGGGCTGGATGCCTGGGTGGTACTGGGCTTTGACCCCAACGAGAGCGCCCAGTACCAGCGCCCCGGAGCAAAGCTTGCGGTGCGCGCCGAATGGGCGGTCAAGCGCACCCTGTTCCAGGCGTTCAGCGATAAACCGGTGATCTGGCTGGACAACTACGCCTCGGCCAGGCGCCTGGCGGCCTCGCTGGCAGGGGATGCCGTGGCCGGCCCCGGCTTCGAATACAAGGTCAAGGGTGAACTGGCCCCGGCGCCGCTGCTCGACGCCTTCGTCACCGCGGCCAGTTTCATCGAGAACCTGGGCCTGGACGTGAACGCCGCAGTGGCCGCCATGAGCTTCCCGCCGGGTGACAGCGATGGGCCGTTTTTCGAAGCGCTGGCCCTGTACTGGAAGGCTTTAGAAACCCACCTGATGGCCCAGTCACCGCCGGTGATGACCTACAACCGCATGTTCGCCCTGTTCGGCGAGAACACCCCGGAAAACCTGCAGCTGTTGCCCGACCCCTTGTTGCGGCCGCTGGCACACCTGATGATCGACGAGTTCCAGGACGTCTCACCGCAGATCGTCAGCTGGCTGCGCGCCTGCCTTGCGGAAATTCGCCGACGTGGGCCAGCGATGAACCATGGCCGGGTGGCGCAGCATTCGTCGCTGATGTGCGTGGGTGACGACTGGCAGTCGATCTACGGCTGGCGCGGCAGTTCGCCCAAGTACTTCATGGAGTTCACCAAGGTGTTCCCGTCACCCGCCAACACCCGGGTGATGCTGGTGGAAAACTACCGCAGCCAGCAGTCCATAATCGATGCCGCCGAGCATCTGGTGAAGGGGACGCCGACCATCAGCGGCAAGAAAGCCAAGGCCAGCGGGCAGGCGGCCGCGCTGCCATTGGCGCCCGTGCGGGTGTTCGAACGCGACGAGGCAGCGCTGGCGCAGACCTTGATCGAACACTATGAGCAGGGTGAGACGGTGATGATGTTGTTTCGAAAAAGTAGCGATAAATTATTGATTGAGCAGCATTTAATGACTGTACTTAAAGCTGATTCTAGCTTGCCTCCCGCGCAGCGCCGGCTCAAGCAACTGACCTACCACAGCGCCAAAGGCCTGCAGGCCGACGCAGTGTTCATGCTCGGGGACTGCCAGTACCTGACCAGCTCGCCATACAAGAATCAGGTGTATCGCCTGGCCGGGCTCGGTAAGCCGGGCGACGCCCAGGCGTTCGATACGGCGCAGCAGGAAGAAGTACAGCGCCTGGCCTACGTCGCGGTCACGCGCGCGATCAAGCACTGTTACTGGCATGTGGAAAGGCCCAACGGCGAGGCGGCTTACTCGCCACGCGCGTCGAGCCAGGTTGAGGGCAAGCAGGCCTTCTTCGAAGACCTGCGTGGGCAGTGACGGTCAGATGCCTTGGTCCAGGGGGCTGGTCAGCTCCAGGTACAGGGCGTCCTCGTCGTTCTCCAAGCCCAGGGCCATGCGCTGAGTGCCTGTCACATACTGACTTTCGTTGATCGCCAGGCGCCTGGGTTGCGCTTGCGCATCGAGCGGGCTCTCGCCCAGGGCGCTGGTTAGCGCTTCGACCACCGGCTGCTCCAGAGTGCCTTGCGGATCGCTGTTGTCCAAGCACGATTCGAGGTAATCCAAACCTTCGTCCCAGCGCTCTCGCAACCCATCGAAACGATCCAGGTATTGTGCTCGCAGCAGCCGGCGCCAACTGGCGTGGCGTGACACCGCCTCACGGCGGTCTGGCAGGTCAGCGTCGCGCTCGCGGACGGCTTCTTCCACCCTGATCGACAAGGGGCCATCGATTTTCGCTAAGTCGCGGTACAGCATTTTCGGCTGCAGCTCAGGGAAGTCGAGTTCCTTCGCCAGTTCGCTGCGCAAGGCCAGCCGGATCTCGATCAGGTCTAGGCCAAGCCCGCGCTCATCCAGCAACACGGCATCGGTGATGGTGTCGGAGTTATACAGTGCAGGCAGTATCGGTGCGCTACCGCGCTCGGCAGCTGGCTGTGCCTCCCAGTCGCGTCGCTCAAGCAGCCTGGTGCGCCTGTTCACCCGCGCGTTGCAGATGTCCATGGCCAGTTCGTTGACCTGGTCCCGTCGGTACAGGCTACGGAAGAAGTCGAACAGTTCCGGGGTCACATTCGGCTGGCCGTCGGCCCGGTCGTAGGCCATGACTTCGATCTGCAAGGTACCGAAGACATCGGCGCCGGCATCGCCACAGCTCACCGGAAAGGTCCCAGCCACCTCGTTCAGGCGCTTGCACAGTTGCGTATCTTCGGCTGCACGCGCCAGCAGTTGCCAGATCTGTTCGGCAAGCGCTGAGCTGTTCTCCTGCGCAGCACGGGACATGCCGACCAGTTCGATGGCTTGGCGCAAGTTGGTATATTCGTCATCACCGAACAGGTTGTCCCAGGTTTCCTGTTCCTGCGCGTTGGCGGTTTCCCGCCAATTTACCCGCTGCGCGGCGTCTTCTTCCAAACCCACCTCTGCCTCTGCCGCAACGCCAGCCCTGGTCAAGCGCCCTCGCAGCTGAGCGCCCAGCGGGTTGTAGTTGAGCAGTAGCTGTCGACTACCCAGGTCGAAGCGCAGGTTGTGCATAAAGTACGTGCGCAGCAGCGCATCTGGATCGGGGACTGTCGCGATTCGGTTGCTGCTCAGGTTTACCTGGCGCAGCACGCCCATTTCGTTTTGCATCAAGTTGTTCAGCCCGGTCGGCCAGGCGTCCAGCTCGCAGTGTTCCAGGTTCAGCGTCTGCAAGCTGATCATTCTCGACAGGTCAGGGCTGACCCGTAGCGGATTGCCACCCAGGTTCAGCTCGCGCAGCCGCCGTATGTCAGCGAACAGGGAGGCCTGCGTGGCATCCAGGGTGATGTTGTTGTGGTACAGGTCCAGCTTGGAGAGCTTCGGCAGCCTGGCCAGAGCCTGCAGATCCGCGACGCTCAGGGTCAGCTCGTTGCGCCTTAGCGAAAGCGTTTCGAGCTCGGTGAGCTTTGGCAACACCAGGTGCGCAGGGTCTGACAGCTCCAGCAGCAGGCAGCCTTCAACATGCAGTTCGCGAAGCTTCGGTGCATGTTGCAGGGCCTCGAACAGCGACGAGGCGTGCAGGTCTTGACTATTGCGGATATGCAACCGCTCGAGGGAAGGGAACGATTGCAGTAGGTCTTCGGGGATATTGACGATGTTGACGTTGTTCAGTCTGAGCGTGGTGATGTGGTCAAAGCGAGCGGACATGGAGGGTAGCTCGATGACAGAGGTGTCTAGGTCGACCAGCTCGAGCGTATCGCCCCCTACGCGATGCCAACAGCGGATAAGTTCGTGGACTATATGCTGGGTATTTGGCTGCCCGCTTTCAGGAGTCAGCTCCACCCATTGGTCCAGTTCCGCGCGCAGTGTGCTGATTTCCTGAGTCATGGCTTTTATCTGGCTGGGGACGTCCCCTCGGCTGCGCAGGGTGGCCAGCAGCTCGCCCATTTGCCTATCGCTCAGCGCCGGGAAAAGCCCTTTGAGTTCGCTTTTCCACCTGGAGTTGGAGCCCCAGGGGCTCAGCGGGTAACCCTGGCGTCCGTCGCTCAGGCGCATGGGCGGGCGGAAATTCGGTCGAATGGCCTGCTGGCCAAGCAATCGCGCCATGCCGGGGCGGTCGGCCAGCGCAGCCTTGAACACCTGCTTGGCGGTCCACTCGGGATGCCGTGTCAGCAGGCTTCTGCGGATTAGCCTGCTATCGGCATTCTCCAGGGTTGGCCGATGGAGGCCAAGCAGTGCACGGTCCATGCGCACGCGCGCCTGCAGGCTGCGTGCCTGTTCAGCTACTCGTAACGGCACCCGTCCGGCGAGTAAGCGGGCACGTTCTGTGCTTCGGGTTGCGCCGACGATGTCCTCGAGGGTGTTCTGCGCCAGTGCTGGAAATTGCTTGCCCACTACCTGGGCGGCCGGGCTCAGTGGTGAGCGCTGGCCAAGGTAGAGGCTGTCGAACAGATTTTGACGCTGGGCAAGGAGGTGATCGGCCAACAGGTCCTGTAACGCCTGCTGGCGTTGCCCGGCTGTCGTGCCCTCGGGCAGCAGCCTGGCAAGGCTGGCCTCGTCGAGGTGGTCGAGGACAATGCGCGCCAGGCCGCCCCTGTCCAGATCGGAGCGGGTCAACGGAATTTCCCGGTCACCCAACTGATCACGCCCATATCGGGTGGCGTTGCCCCAGGGTTCAGGGCCATCGTACACCTTGATCAGAACGTCTTCGGGCCAGCCGGGCAGGCTGCTGAGGGCGGATGCGGCAAAGCTCTTGTAGGCGGCCAGTGGTTGACCGTCCCGAGTACGGGCGATGATGTCGTCGGCCTCAATATCCTTGCTCAGGCGCAGCAAGGCATCTTCAAGGAGTGTCGGCAGCGGCTCGCCGTCGGCGAGCACGGCCTCCAGTGTTCCACGGTCGAGGCCTGTGCTGTCGAGCACGGCGAGCAGGTCGGCGTCGCTCAACAGATCGGTGTTGGGCCCCAGGCGACGCAGCAATTTTGGCGTTGGCCAGTCCGTGACGCGTTCGTGCGCCAGGCGCCAGGCGCCTTTGCCATTGCCGTGCAGGGGTGGCCGGTAGGCGGTCGGGTCTTGCGGGTGGAGCAATTCCCAATTCCCCCTCGTGTTCTTTTGCACTTCGAAGGTTTCACCGTCGAGACGGATGAAGTCCTTATCGTCGAGCCTGTACATGCCTTGATCGTTCGGCTTCAGTTCGGCGGGTAGCGCCACCTGGCTACGGTAGGCGGTCAGTTGCGGGTGCCACAACTTCTCCTTGCCCTCGACGGTGATCCTTTCCAGCCAGTCGACGAAGCCGGAGGCCTTGATCAGCTTGGCGGCGGCGCCGATCACCACGACGGTGGCCGCTGTGAGGGCCAATGACTCGAGCTGCGCCACTGCCTCGGCGTAGTCGCCCTCTTTCCAGGCCTCGAAGGCATGAAAGATGTTGTCCATCACCTGTATGGCAAACACGCCGAGCATGACAACATCGAGCCCAGGCACGAGCAGGGCGGCGACATTGAGCACATTCAGGCCGAGTTCCTCCCAGGACTCCAGCAGCTTCTTGCGGGCCGTGGCGTCGACCATGGCGGTCGGTACTGCAATTGCCTCGGCATTTCTCTTGATGGCGCGAACATGCTCGTCGTACAGGTTGTTCCAGTGCGGGGCTGCGATTTGTAGTTGGCGGATCCCCAGTTCAGGCTTGCTCACGGGGCGAATGCCGGTAGGCAGCCGCCCCGGCGGCGATGGAATCACGATCCCAATGGTGCGCAGTGCCTTGTCTAGCTCAAGTCCCATTCTCGGGCGATCAGCTTGCCCTATGTGTTCCACAAACCGCTGGCGATAGTCCTTGTTGCGCAGGCGGTCGATCAAGTAGGTGGTCAGCTTTTCCAGGCTGGCGAATTCCTGGAGCGGGCAGTCATCGTCGAAAGGCAGGTAAGCGATCACGTCCTGATCGGTCGTGTTGGCCGGCCCGAGCAGCATTGCATCATGGACCTGCATCCCGAGCACCTTGAGGCTACGCACGGTGATGGGATGGCTGCCATAGCGGGGCGTCGCCCCTTCGACACAGAAGTGGCGCAGTGCCTCGAAGCCCGGCTGCGTGACGCGGTTGCGGATGAGCGCGATCATAGTTTGTACGGTCAGCTCGGCGCGGTGTGCGCTGATCCATGCTGCTCGCACCTGCTCCTCGCGCGTGCCTTTGAACACGCCGTCCAGATGCGTCTGGTAGCGCTTGCCCAGGTCTAGCGTGCGGCAGCGCGTGACGAAGTTGCTGACACTCAGGCCGGGTATGCTGGCAGGGTCGTGGGGGCTGACTTGCAAGGTACTTAGCGGGCCGACTTCAGCCATGCCTTCGAAATTGTGCATGGCTGCTTCGAGCAGGCTGCGCGGGACCGGCGTGCCGACTGGTTCGGCGGTCCACTGCTGTTGGTAGGCGCCTGCGGACAGGCCCAGATCATCCAATGCCAGCAGGTTCTCCAGGTCGCCCGTGGGAACCAGTTCGAACGGCTGGAAGCAATACTGTGCCTCGCTCACCGGCACATTGATGTGCAGCGCATTCTTGAGCAGGGGTTCGCAGAACTGCGGCAATGTCTGCAGCTCGCTCAGCGCTTGCGCCAGGCGCTTGCGACTGACGGTGCGCCGGCGGATGGCCTCGCGTAGTTGCAATTGATGGTCCGCTGATGCGGTGCTGAACCATGCGGTGGGTTGCCCGTTTTCCTGGATGTGCTCGTTGTGAGCGTGGCGCATCAGCCGGTTGATGTGCTTTGGGTGCAGTTGACGGGTCCAGTCCGGTATGCCGTTCAGGATATGTTGCTGGTGGTAAGGGGGGGTTGGGGTTTCCATGCTCGTTCCTCGAGGTTTGCGGGGTTCCATCCAACACCGCATGGCTGCACGTCAGGCGGTACATAGTTCACACGGTCGGTATGTCGTTGCCGGGCAGTTGCGGTCGGTGACGCGCACGTCACAGTCGGTAACGGGCCAGCCTGCCAGGGCCACGTGGGCGATGGTGGGGCGTCCGGCACCCTGCGGTGTCGAAGGAGCCGGCCCACCGGGCCCTGCCATGGAGTGAAGTGATGGCTGTATCGACGACTGCAAGAGACCATTTGCTCGACCTCAACGGCATCGAGATCGCCGTGCGCACCTGGGGCCCGGAAAGCGGCATCCCAGTGCTGGCGTTACATGGCTGGCTGGACAACGCCGCTTCGTTCGAGCGCCTGGCGCCCTTGCTGGAGGGGTGTTTCGTGGTGGCGCCCGACCTGGTCGGCCACGGCCGCAGCGACCACCGCCGCGACGACAGTGGCTATTACCTTTGGGAGCACGCCGAGGACATGTTGGCAGTGGTCGAGCGGCTTGGCTGGTCGCGCTTTCACGTCCTCGCCCACGGCATGGGCACGGGTGTCGCCTCGATTCTCGCGGCGTTGACCAGCGCCATTGCCAGCCTGCAGTTCCTCGATGGCATGGGCGTTCCGTTCACCGTGGCCGAGGGCGACCGGGTCGAACACATGGCCCGCGCTTTTCGCCTCAAACGCATGCTGCTACGCAGCCGCCAGCAGGGCTTTGTCGAACCCGAGGCGCTGTGTTTCGACAACCTTGAGCAAGCCCTTGGCCAGTGCCGTAAACGCTTCGCCTGCGACTTGCCGGCCGATGCCGCTCGGCTGATGGCGCAGCGCGACCTGCTGCACGTGGGCGACGGCTATTGCTGGCGCCACGACCCGCGCCTGGACCTGCCCGAGCCCATGCCGCTGACCGAGCGCGAGGCCTGCGAGCTGCTGCAGCAGATCCGTTGCCCGTTGTATCTGTTGCTGGGGCAGCAGGGCGCTTTCGCCGGTGATGGCTTTGACCGGCGCCAGGCGGCGCTGCCTGGGCAGACGCGGGTGACCTGGCACCCAGGGGGGCACCACTTCCATTTGCAGGCGCAGGGCCAGGCGCTGGCGCAGCAGATCCTGCGCACCCTGGCGCGGCACGAAAAAGGGGGATTGCTGCGCTTGGTCAACGAATAAGTGCTGGCCCTGCTAAGGTGCACAAACGTCCGTTCATGGAGTGCCGCCATGTTGCCTTCGCGCATCCTGCATATCGACCACATCGTACTGCGTGTCAGCGACCTGCCGCGCAGCCTGGCCTTCTATCGTGACGTGCTCGGCTGCCCGGTCAGCCGTGTGCGCGAGTCGCTGGGGATGATCCACCTGGCCGCTGGCAGCAGCATGATCGACCTGGTGGCGGTCGATGGCCCGCTGGGGCTCAAGGGCGGCCCGGCCCCTGGCCGCCAAGGGCACAATCTGGACCACCTGTGCCTGCGGGTCGAACCCTTCGATGAACAGGCGCTCAGTGATTACCTGCAGGGGGCAGGGGTGCGCGTGGAGCCGGCCGAAAAACGTTATGGCGCTGAAGGCGAGGGGTTGTCGCTGTACTGCTTCGACCCCGACGGCAACCGGGTCGAGCTCAAGGGCCCGTGCGTGACTGCGTCGGCCTGAATGGCCCGGGGTTCAGCCGATTTCGCCCTCGCGCCACGCCTTTACCTGGCTTAGCATGCTCAGCTTCGCTGAACAGCCTGGCACCTGGACAATGACCGAGATCACTCACACGCAACATTCGATCGACACGCCGGCGGGCATGCTCCATGCCGAAAGCTGGTTGCCTGTGAATGCGCAGGGCGTACCTATTGTGCTGCTGCATGACTCGCTGGGCTGCGTGGCGCTCTGGCGCGATTTCCCCGCGCAGTTGGCGCAGGCCAGCGGGCACCGGGTGATCGCCTATGACCGCCTGGGCTTCGGGCGTTCCGCCGCGCACCCCGGGCAGTTGCGCCGGGGCTTTGTCGAGGCCGAGGCGCACGAGGGTTTTGCTGCGCTGCGCAGGCAGCTGGCCATCGATGACTTCATCGTCTTCGGCCACAGCGTCGGCGGTGGCATGGCGGTCGGCTGCGCGGCAGCCTTCGCCGAGCATTGCCGGGGGCTGGTGACCGAATCGGCCCAGGCTTTCGTTGAAGCCCGTACCCTGGAAGGTATCCGCGCCGCCGATCGCCAGTTCGCCGAGCCAGGGCAGCTCGAACGGCTGGCGCGTTACCACGGCGACAAGGCCGAATGGGTGCTGCGTGCCTGGGTCGACAACTGGTTGTCGGCCGATTTCGCCGACTGGCACCTCGACGGCCTGCTCGCGCAGCTGCGTTGCCCGCTGCTCAGCCTGCACGGCGACAACGACGAGTTCGGCAGCCTGGCCCACCCCGAACGCTTTACGCGCCTGGCAGGTGGCCCGAGCCGAATGCGGGTGCTGGCCGATTGCGGGCATGTGCCCCATCGTGAGCAGGCCGACCAGGTGCTCAAAGAAGTGCTGCGTTTTCTCGGCTGAACGTCGCCGCCCAAGCGCCACGCTTATCCGTTTGCGTGGCTCGTTCGACCGCGCGCTCTGCAGGCGAATGGATATCCCGGCAAAGCCGATTATGCTTTTGATTACCTTGCCGCGATCCGGGGCAACGCCCCGTCGTGCTTCGCCGCAACCTGTAAGCCCTATGGCCTGGGTGCGCGCCTTGCAACCTGTTGAGCAACCTGGCCTACCTGATCTTCACGGAGGCGACCCATGGCGGTCCTCGACAGCGCATCCACGGGCAGTAGCGCGCCCCAACGTGGCATCACCCGGGAGGAGCGCAAGGTCATCTTCGCCTCTTCGCTGGGCACCGTGTTCGAATGGTACGACTTCTACCTCTATGGCTCGCTGGCGGCGATCATTGCCAAGCACTTCTTTGCCGGGGTAAACGAAACCACCGCGTTCATCTTCGCCTTGCTGGCGTTCGCTGCCGGCTTTGCCGTGCGGCCGTTCGGCGCGATCGTGTTCGGCCGCCTGGGTGACATGATCGGGCGCAAGCACACGTTCCTCATCACCATCGTGATCATGGGGCTGTCCACCGCGATCGTCGGTTTGCTGCCCAATTACGCCACCATCGGCGTGGCGGCGCCGGTCATCCTGATCACCCTGCGCCTGCTGCAGGGGCTGGCGCTGGGCGGCGAGTACGGCGGCGCGGCCACCTACGTGGCGGAACATGCACCGAAAGGGCGGCGCGGCTTCTTCACCGCATGGATCCAGACCACCGCCACCCTCGGGCTGTTCCTGTCGCTGCTGGTGATCCTCAGCTGCCGCACCCTGATGGGCAGCGAAGTGTTCGAGGACTGGGGCTGGCGGGTGCCGTTCCTGTTGTCGATCCTGCTGCTGGCGATCTCGGTGTATATCCGCCTGCAGCTCAACGAGTCACCGGTGTTCCTCAAGATCAAGGCCGAGGGCAAGGCGAGCAAGGCGCCGCTGACCGAGTCGTTCGCCCGTTGGGACAACCTCAAGGTGGTGATCATGTCGCTGCTCGGCGGTACCGCCGGGCAGGCGGTGGTGTGGTACACCGGGCAGTTCTACGCGCTGTTCTTCCTGTTGCAGATGCTCAAGATCGACCCGCAGACCGCCAACCTGCTGATTGCCGGGTCGCTGCTGATCGGCACGCCGTTCTTCATCCTGTTCGGCAGCCTGTCCGATCGCATCGGCCGCAAGCCGATCATCATGGTGGGCTGCATCCTGGCCGCATTGACGTACTTCCCGATCTTCAAGGGCCTGACCGAGTACGGCAACCCGGACGTGTTCGTCGCCCAGGAGCAGAACCCGGTAGTGGTGGTCGCTGACCCTGCGCAGTGTTCGTTCCAGTTCGACCCGGTGGGCAAGGCCCGTTTCACCAGTTCGTGCGACATCGCCAAGAGTCTGTTGGCCAAGCGCGCCATTCCCTACGAAAACCAGGCCGCCGAGCCCGGCAGCGTGGCCCAGGTGCGCATTGGCGAGCGGGTGTTGCCCAGTTTCGATGGTCGCAGCCTGGCGGCGGCGGACTTCAAGGCGCAGAACGACGCCTTCACCGGCACCCTGGGCACGGCCTTGAAAGAGGCCGGTTACCCGGAAAAAGCCGACCCTGCGAAGATCCACTACCCGATGGTGTTGCTGCTACTGACCATCCTGGTGATCTACGTGACCATGGTCTACGGGCCGATCGCCGCCTGGCTGGTGGAGCTGTTCCCGGCGCACATCCGCTACACCTCGATGTCGCTGCCGTACCACATCGGCAATGGCTGGTTCGGCGGTTTCCTGCCGACCGTGGCCTTCGCCATGGTGGCGGCCACCGGGGATATCTACTACGGGCTCTGGTACCCGATCGTGATCGCGGTGATGACGGCGGTGCTGGGCACCTTCTTCCTGCCGGAAACCAAGGACCGGGATATCACCCATACCGGATGAGCTTGGCTCA